>NZ_JBNNVQ010000001.1:0-198829 GCF_050280625.1 Pseudomonas sp. NPDC089569 | reverse complement strand
CTCGCTGGAATAAGATTTACGCATAGCCAAACACCTCAGATTTGGGCGCCATCATAGCGCCCGATTGAAGTGTCCAAAATCATTAGGCCAGTTCAGCCTCGCTCCTACGTGTCTTCTGTAGGAGCGAGGCTTGCCCGCGAACGCTTGTTCAAATTCCCCTGGATTCAACTTTGACCCCACGCCCAAACCGCTCCCGATACACCGAAGGCGGTACCCCGACCACAGTGCGAAACGCGACCCGGAAGCTTTCCACCGAACGATAACCACAGCGCTCGGCAATCTGTTCGGTGTTTTGATCGGTACTTTCCAGCAATTCGCGGGCGCGACCGAGGCGTTCGTGTTGCAGCCATGCCTTGGGCGACTGACCGCAGGCCTGGGTGAAACGGCGCAGGAATGTTCGCTCGCTCATGGCGGCTTCGCTGGCCAGATCGCGTACCTCCAGCGGTTCGTGCAGGCGTTCGCGTGCCCACTGCATGACCCGGGACAGGTCGCTGCGTGGCGCAAGACTGACCGGTGCAGGGATGAACTGCGCCTGGCCGCCGGTGCGTTGCGGCGACATGACCAGACGTCGCGCCACCGTATTGGCCACCCGGGTACCGAAATCCCGCGCCACCAGGTGCAGGCAGGCGTCGATACCGGCAGCACTGCCGGCGGAGGTGATCAACCGGCCCGAATCGACATACAACACATCCGGGTCCACCAGAATGTCGGGGAAGCGTTGCGCCAGTTCCGCCGTGTAACGCCAGTGCGTCGTGGCGCCATGGCCATTGAGCAGCCCGGTGGCGGCCAGCACGAACACCCCTGAACAGATCGACAGCAGCCGCGCGCCTCTGGCGTGGGCCTGGCGCAGGACCGTGAGCAGCGCCTCGGGCACGGCGGCATTGCGGTCGCGCCAACCGGGAATGATGATGGTCCGCGCGTCTGCAAGCAGTTCCAGGCCGCCATCGGCCAGTACCTGGATGCCGCCCATGGCGCGCATCGGCCCTTGATCGACGGCGACGATCCGTTGTTCGTACCAGGGAAAATCGAACTCCGGTCGTGCCAGGCCGAAGATCTCCACGGCAATGCCGAATTCGAAGGTACACAGGCCGTCGTAGGCCAGAATCGCGACCAATCCAGGGGCAGGTGGCATTTGGCGGAAAGTTCCCGGTAAGTGTCTTGTGCGCCACTTTAGTCACAAATGGCAGGCGGATAAAGTCTGCTCACACCCACTGACACTCTGGAGCACTGCCCATGACCAGCCTGGTTCGCGAAATCCCTGCCGCCTCCTCGGCCATCGCCCTGATGCATTTCTCCAACCGTCTGACCTTTGAAACCGATTGTTCCGACGTTCACGGCAGCCAACAGGCCGGCGAAATCGATTTTGTGCTGGTGGATGTACGCGGTCCGCTGGCGTACGAGCGTGGCCATGTCCCGGGGGCGATCAATATCCCGGGACGATTGATCACTGCCGAAGCGCTGGCGGCTTATCCGAAAACCAGCCTGTTCGTGGTGTATTGCGCCGGCCCGCATTGCAACGGCGCGAACAAGGCGGCGGTGAAACTGGCGGCGCTGGGCTACCCGGTCAAGGAGATGATCGGCGGCGTGACCGGGTGGCTGGATGAGGGGTTCGAGCTGAGCAAGGCAGCGCAACGGCCCGCGAATGTGGCCATCGGCTGCGAGTGTTGAGGTAGCCGGAACGCTTACACCTTCGCCCACCAGTCATCCAGCGTCGCCTGCAACCAGTCGAATACGGCGGCGTGGGCGGCGCTGTCCGGCGTCCCCCGAGGCAGTGGTGATTCCTGCGCGAAATGTTCGTTCAGCCGTGTCACTGACTCGGCATTCCATTCCGGATGGAACTGCAAACCCATCCGCGTCGGCGAGACACGGTACATCTGCTGTTCGCACTGCTCGCTGCTGGCCAGCAATTGCGCGTTCGGCGGCAGGTCGATGGCGTCCTCGTGCCATTCCAGTACCTTCAAGCGCTGGCCATCGACGAAATTCACCCAGGTCCAACCGGTTTCGGTCTGCTCCATGCGCCGTACATTGCCGCCCAGGCTCAAGGCCAGCAACTGCGCGCCCAGGCAGATGGCGAACACGGCCGCACCTTGTTCCAGGCTGCCCGCCAGCCATTGGCGCTCGGCTTCCAGCCATGCGGGACCGGCGTTGGACTCATAGGGCCCACCGAGCACAATCACGGGGGCTGCGCTGACGGGCGGCAATTGACCGAGGTCGGCACGAAACACATTCAATGTCACTGCACGGGACGCGGCCCACTCGGCAATGGCGCCCGGCCCTTCGGCGGGGTGGTGCTGGATCAGGTTCAACTCGGGCATCAGGTTTCTCTTGACCGGTCTGGTGGGTGGTCAATGTGCCGCAAAAAAGTGCCCTTCGCCAGTACGACTCTTCTGTCGGAATTTGCTTGAAGTGCTGGAGGTTTTCTCTGTAGCCGATGATTGCCCGACACTCGCTGCGCCGCTCTGGCGCACGCTCCGCGCACTTCCATGCTGTCGGCCATATTTCGTACGTATTTGTCGCATAAAAACAATTTGCCGCGTGCGAGCCGCTCTAGACTGCCGGCCTCTTCGGTCCGTACCCGCCACAAGCCCACGGCCGAAAGCTACCTATCGAAGCTGCCAATAAAAGCCTCCGCACACAGGAGTTATAAATGAAGAAGCTAGTGATGTTCGGTGCCCTGGCACTGTCGATGTTGTCCCTGACCGCCGTGGCCGAAGACGCCAAGCCGATCCGCATCGGTATCGAAGCCGGCTACCCGCCATTTTCGATGAAAACCCCTGACGGCAAGCTCACCGGTTTCGACGTGGATATCGGTGACGCGCTGTGCGAACAGATGAAAGTGAAATGCAAGTGGGTCGAGCAAGAGTTCGACGGTCTGATCCCTGCGCTGAAGGTCAAGAAAATCGACGCCATCCTGTCGTCCATGACCATCACTGACGACCGCAAGAAAAACGTCGATTTCACCATCAAGTACTACCACACTCCGGCGCGCTTCGTGATGAAGGAAGGCACCGATATCAAGGATCCGCTGACCGAACTCAAGGGCAAGAAGGTCGGTGTGCTGCGCGCCAGTACCCATGACCGCTTCGCCACCGAAGTGCTGGTGCCGGCCGGTATCGAGCTGGTGCGTTACGGCTCCCAGCAGGAAGCCAACCTGGACATGGTCTCCGGGCGCGTCGACGCGCTGCTGGCGGACTCGGTCAACCTGGACGACGGTTTCCTGAAAACCGACGCAGGCAAGGGCTTCGCTTTCGTAGGCCCTGAGTACAACGATCCGAAATACTTCGGTGGCGGTGCCGGGATTGCCGTGCGCAAGGGCGATACCGCCCTGGCCGAGCAATTCAACAAGGCCATCACCGATATCCGCGCCAACGGCAAGTACAAGCAAGTGCAGGACAAGTACTTCAAGTTTGACGTTTACGGCGAGTAAGCGAGCGGTTTGAAAAAGTGGCGACCGTTGATGCGGTGGCCACTTTTTTTATGCATTTTCTATTGTTAAAGAGGCTTTTGTGGGAGCGAGCCTGCTCGCGATTGGGCCAGACCAGCCACCTTCACTGTTGACTGTTCGACCGCTATCGCGAG
Organism: Pseudomonas sp. NPDC089569; assembly: GCF_050280625.1. NCBI lineage: Bacteria > Pseudomonadati > Pseudomonadota > Gammaproteobacteria > Pseudomonadales > Pseudomonadaceae > Pseudomonas > Pseudomonas sp. NPDC089569. The sequence goes on along the minus strand of NZ_JBNNVQ010000001.1, from coordinate 195,250 downwards.
CAGGCTCGCTCCTACAAAGGCAACCTCGCCGTACTGGTATTCAGGAGTTTCCCCCATGCAACGCATCGACCACAAACTGCCCTGGAGCCACCTGGGCACCGAGCGCACCCTCAGCGTTTTCCGCTATGGCGCAGGCACCCGCAAGGTGTACATCCAGGCCAGCCTGCACGCCGATGAGCTGCCAGGCATGCGCACTGCGTGGGAGTTGAAGCAGCGCTTGAGTGAGCTCGAAGCTCAAGGGCAGTTGCAAGGTGTGATCGAACTGGTGCCGGTGGCCAACCCCATCGGTCTCGACCAGCATTTGCAAAGCGCCCACATGGGCCGCTTCGAGTTGGGCAGCGGCAAGAACTTCAACCGTTCGTTCGTCGAGCTCAGCGCGCCGGTGGCGCAACTGATCGGTGATCGCCTGGGCACCGATGCCGAGGCCAACATCGCGTTGATCCGCCAGACCATGGGCCAGGTGCTCGACGGCTTGCCGGCCGCGGCTTCGCAACTGGAGGCGATGCATCGTTTGTTGCTGCGCCATGCCTGCGATGCGGATATCACCCTTGATCTGCATTGCGACTTCGAGGCGGCCATTCACATTTACGCACTGCCGCAGCACTGGCCACAGTGGCGATCCCTGGCGGCGCGTTTGAAGGCCGGCGTGGCCCTGCTGTGTGAGGATTCCGGCGGCAGTTCTTTCGACGAGTCGTGTTCCTCGCCGTGGTTGCGCCTGGCCAGGGCATTTCCCGACGCAGCGATTCCACCTGCCAACCTGGCGACCACCCTGGAGCTGGGCAGCATGGGCGACACCCGGGTCGATCAGGCGCAAGCCAATTGCGAGGCGATCCTGGGCTTTCTCGCCGAGCAGGGTTTCATCAAGGGAACCTGGCCGGCGGCTCCGGAGGATTGCTGCGAGGGCATGCCGTTCGAGGGCACCGAATACTTGTTCGCGCCGCATCACGGGGTGGTCAGTTTCCTGCGTGAAGCCGGCGAGTGGGTGGAGAAGGGCGATGCACTGTTTGAAGTGGTCGACCCCTTGAATGACAAGCTGACCACCGTGCGGGCCGGAACCAGCGGTGTGCTGTTTGCCATTGATCGTGGCCGTTATACGCAGCCGGGGATCTGGCAGGCAAAAGTGGCGGGACGCGAGCCGATTCGGGTTGGCAAGCTGATCAACGACTGAGGCAAAGGCCTCACCGATCATTCCCGCAGCCTTCGCGGGAATGATCATGTTCCTGCCATGCTTCACAGTGTTAGGCTCTTGCTCGAATCCTGCGCACTGTGAAGGAAGGCTTATGTTGAAATTGCTTGCTCTGCTCACGTTGCTGGCATCCGCCACTGTTCACGCACAAGTCCCCCTGCAAACCGATCTGCCGCTCAAGTACCTGGAGCAGGCCAACGCCGATGCCCGCGATCAGCCCCTGGTGATTTTTCTCCACGGTTATGGCAGTAACGAACAGGATCTGTTCGGCATCAAGGATGAACTACCTGCGCAATACACCTACCTGTCGGTCCGGGCGCCGATGGTGATGCAGGAGGGCAGTTATCAGTGGTTTCGCAAGAAAGGCGAAGGCGCCTACAACGGAGAGACTGATGATCTGAAGTCCAGTGGCCAGTTGCTGCTGGATTTTGTCGCGAAGGCGACGCAGAAATATCACACCCAACCTGCCAAGGTATTTCTGGTGGGGTTCAGTCAGGGGGCGATCATGTCCTATGAGGTTGCCCTGCGACAGCCCGAGGCGGTGGGTGGCATCGCAGCGTTGAGCGGGCGGATCCTGCCGGTGCTGCGGTCTGAACTCAAACCCGATGAAAAACGCCAGTCGCTGGCGATTTTCATCGGGCATGGCACGGCGGACCAACGCTTGCCGTTCAGCGACGGCACAGAGGCCAACAGCCTGTTGCAGAGCGTGTCACTGGAACCGGAGTTTCACGCTTACCAGGGCGTCGGTCACAACATCAGCGCCGAAGAGATGCAGGACCTGAACGCCTGGTTGCAACGCCTCAATCCCTGAGACTTACTTGCCGCTGACGATCTGCTTGATCAGGGTTTCATGAGCGGCCATGTCACCGGGGCGGGAAATGACCTGAATCACTGTCATATGGCTGCCAGACGCCGCCATCAGTGTGGTGTTGAGGGTCATGCCGCCGCCCTGGGTGGCGGTGCTGTCGACCTGACGAACGCCCAGGCCGCTGCTTTTCAGGGTCAGGCTCTTTTCGCTGAGCTTGTTGTAGTCCGGCAGGGCCTTGCGCTGTGCCGCATCGAAGTCGGCTGCGGTGCCATCGAGAAACGCGCCGTCGTTATCCTTGACCGTGGTGCCTTCCGGCAGGCTGTTTTGCGCAGCGATGACCACGGTCTTGGTGGCTTCGTTGGCGTACATGGTGCCACTCGCGCCGGTTGGGCTGGTCGGTAGCGCGTTGGCGACGAAACCCTTGGGCAGGGTGAAGGTGAACTTGCCGTCGAGCATCGAGACTTTCTGCGCCGATGCCGACTCCTTGGCCGTCTCCTTGCTGGTGGCCTTGGCCGCTTGCGCATTCAATGCCCCCAGGCTGGCAGCCGCCGCCAGCAACAGGACAACGGCTTTTTTACTCAACAGTGACATTTCGAATCTCCAGGGGTGGTCGCGCGGTGGGGGGCGATCATCCCATGGAGGTTGTGCCGCATTCCAGCGTGGGCTAACGGACGGTCGACACCTTCACTTGATCAGTCGGGTGTCGAGCCCGAAACGCTCCTGGGAAACGAGCTTGAACTTGTCGGTGGCCAGATCACAGCTCACCAGCAGATTCCATGAATGACGGGTAACCGCAGAAGGGATCAATACAAAGGGATGTTCGGTCAGCAGTTCATCGGCAAATTGCTGCTGATTGGGTGAGGGCTGTGAGGGCGTCAGCCAATTCGGGTTTGGCACATCCTCGGGTTGAACAACCTTGATGAGATGCGAATTCAGTATTTCGAAACGCGTCAAAACGTGAGGCACTTTATCGAGGGTGTCGAAACCTGCATGGGCCGCGACTTCCAGAATGGCAGTGGACGGATCGGCCGAGGCGTAGATGACCCGGCGACCGGGTGGGTTCCATCTGCCACCGGTTCGCTGCGCACCCAGGCCGCTGTCCCAGGTGTCCTTGAAAACCTCGCGATCAAGGCGCCAGGCGTGCCATTTCCCGTCCCAGGGCAATGGATTCATTGATAGACCCCATGCTCGATCCGGGTCAGATAGTCCTCGACAGCCTGGTAGCCAAGCGAGTTGTCGATCAGTTCCAGCGGCACATTGTCATCCAGGTACTTGCAGGGTTTCTTCAACCAGTCTTCGGCCAACTGCTGATCGCCAAAGACGTTGATGGCGTGCTCCAGGGCATGTGCATACTGGAAAGCAACAGTACTTTGCTGCTGGTTCAGCCGCACCGGTCTGGTTTCCTTGGCCAGGCGCTGGACAGTCCTGACGGATTTGCCCGTGATGCGCTGAACAAGGCCGTACTCCATGTACAGCGTTGATGTGGAAAGCATGTCCCTGACGTCGCTCAGGTCAAAGCCTTCCTGTGTATATCGGATGATCACCATGCGCGTATCACCTTTACGGCCACGTAATAACACCTCGGTTGGCTTGCGGGTGACGCTCTTCATCTCGGTCACTGCGGGCATACCCGTTACCTCCATGCGACATTTGACGCAATGATAACGTCAAATGTCGCCGATGGGCAGTGAAGTTTCGATCAGTGCGTCGCGCCCGCAAAGGGTCCGTCCTCGAAGCGTGAAGCCAGGCCTGCAGGGACCCGGTTGACCTGTCTTTCTTGTCCGAATTGGAGGTGTCACGCTACGCCTTGGACTTCCGACGGCCAACCGGAAAAACGTGTGGGATAAATCATCGATTACGGGATGCTCATCACCCTTTGTAGGACCCACACCTTCGAAAAAACCTCACGGCTCCCGACGCTGCGGATAGCTGCCGATTACCTCCAGAAACTCGATCCGGCGATCGCTGGCCAGCAGTTGCGGCAATCGCCGTTCGTAATCCTGACGATACGGCTTGTTCAGGTGACGGGCGATGAAATCTTCCTTGCTGCAATTCCAGGTTTCGTACAGCACCAGCGTGTTCGGATCGTCCTGCAGCTGGTGGACCCAGGTGTTGACGAAGTCCGGTTCGGCCGACATCTGGTGGACGACATCCAGCAGCCGCTCCCGGGCTTCGGCGAAATGTTGCGGTTTGGCCGGCAGGTAAACGATAAACGCGACTTGCTCACTCATTTCATCACCCTCGAACGTTGGGGACCGGGCGTTACGCCTGGTTTTGCGGGAACAGATTGCGGCGGGTTTCTTCGTCGAACTCTGCCTTGAGAACCAGTTTTTCCTTCAGCGCGAGTGCACGTTGGGCTGCCGGGCGGGCGCTGATTTCATCGAACAGGCGCTTGACGTTCGGGTACGCCGCCAAACCGTTTTCACCGAGGATGTACGGCGCGTAGTTGGCCCAGCCCCAGAGTGCCATGTCGGCAATGCTGTAGCTGTCGCCGGCCAGGTAACGATGTGCGGCCAGGCGTTGGTCGAGTACGCGGTAGTGACGTTCGACTTCCTTGAGGTAACGGTTTTTCGCATAAGGCAGGTCTTCGGGTGCGTGATGCAGAAAATGCACGGCCTGGCCGGAGAAGGGCGACAGGCCGGTGGCGATGAACATCAGCCACGACAGCAGCTCGGCATGACCGGCGGCGCTGGTCGGCAGAAAGCGCTGATGCTTTTGCGCCAGATGCAAAAGGATCGCCTGGGAGTCGAAAACCGTGGCGTCGCCGTCGACCAGCGCGGGTACCTTGGCGTTCGGGTTGATCGCCAGAAAGGCTGGCAAATGTTGCTCACCCTTGAAGGTGTCGACGCCAATCAGCTCGTAGGACGTCTGCAATTCTTCGAGCAGCAGGGCGACTTTCATCGGATTGGGCGAAGGGTGGAAAAAGAATTTCATGGTGTAGGCCTCAGTCGTTAGTGGTTTGAACTGAGGCTGATAGTGAGCGAAACCTGTTCGATTGACGTACGGGGTTATTGGGCTACTCGTGCGAAACCATCGAATGTGTTGAACGTGTTTTGGCGGTGGGATGCGAAGTGGCAATCACTGCGCCTGCAATGATCAGCAGTGCCGGGATCATCAGGAGCGGGCTGGCCGGGCTTCTGCCGACGACGATCAACAGAAGGGTGGAGATCAGTGGCGCCAGATAGGACAGCGCCCCCAGGGTGGCCAGGCTGCCGTGTTTGGTGGCGTGGTCCCAGGCAAAAAACGCCAGCCCCGCCGGGCCCAGGCCCAGCACGACAATCGCTGCCCATTGGCCGGCATCGGGCCACACCGTGGTTTCGAAGGCCAGATGAAAGAGCAAGCCGGCTGCGGCCGACATGCCGCATATGCCGCCTATGATGCTGCTCGGTACATCCTGGAAGCGGCGGTTGAACACCGAATACCCTGCCCAGATCAGTGCGCAGCCTAGCGCTGCCAGATACCCGGCTACGGGCATTGCAGCGGCGGCATGGGTGTCGCGCTGTTGCATGATGAATGCCGTACCGGCCAGGCCCAGCACCGCCCCGAATACCTGTCGCTTGCTCAGTTTTTCTGCGGCGACAAAAGCCGAGAACAGCACCAGCAGCAGGGGCCACAGGTAGTTGATCAGACTGGCCTCGGCCGCCGGGGCGCTCTTGAGTGCGAAAAAATACAGTGCGTGATAAACGAAGATACCGACAAATCCCGTCGCCCATACGGCCCAGGGCTGTCGCCAGGGGCTGAAGCCGCTGAGCCCGTGCCGCCCCAGCACCATCAGGGTGGCGACAAACGCCACGCCGAAACTCAGGGTCAGCAGTTCAAACGGCGGAATGCCTTGGGTGAGGGTGGTCAACAACGCCAGGCAGGACCAGAGCAGGATGGCGATCACGCCGACGGCGGTGGCGGCGTGGGCACTGCGGACGCGGGACGTGGCCATGTCTGTTCCTTCAGGCGCTGGATGGGGCGACTTCCTTGCCCTTGACTCGTTGCAGCTTAGCGCTTGATCGCGGTTCGTCCAGCCTCTGCCGGTGCCGGTCCGACGGGACGCGCCAGCAGGCGTCGGGTCACGCCCAGCATGGCCACCGATACCGCCACGCCGAGTACGAATGCGTTCATTCCAAGCGCCGGCAGGGCCAATGCCACGACCAGGCAGAAGGCCGAGAACGAATACATGCCGGTGGCGGTCGCCCGCAGCAGGGCGGCGGTGAACGCCGGGCCTCGGGTCTGTTGGGAGAACACGGCCATCACGCTGCCCAGCACCGGGAACACCGCCAGCAAGCCACTCCAACGGTCACCGACGGTACTGGCCAGCAGCGTGACGGCCAGGGTTAGCAGTGCCCCGGCGACCATGCGCAGCAGCAGCTTGTCCGACTTCGGCGCAGGGCCCGAAACGGTGGGCTGTACCGAGGGGAACAGGTAGGGCGCCGCCAGCAGGGCGGTCGCCGCAGCCAGCACCGAAAAGAGTAGAGAGGGCGGGATCAACGACAGCACCGTCGCGATCACGGCCCACACCAGCAGCGAAATGGTCAGCGCCAGTGGCCACCCCGTGCGTTGGGCAACCTGAGCGTAGGTGACGCAGAAGGCGATCATCGCAAACATGGCCGACAGCGCCGCCTGAGCGGATTGGGCGGCGAACATCTGGCCCTGTTCGATGGCGAGAAAAAACAGGATGGGCCCGACCACCACCGGCAACCCCGACAGCCAGCCGGCCACGCTCGGCCCCCAGCGTTTGCCGGCCAGGGAAATCAGCAGCAGGAAACCGGGAATCACCAGCAGTTTGAGCATCAACACGCGCACGTCTCCGACCTCTATGAGGTGGCAACGGTAACATTGCGTCGGATAGATTGCTTCATGTGTATGCGGGTTTTGTATACAAAAAACTCGATTCTTCGAAAAGCGCTTTGTTCTTCCGTTTTGTCTGGTCATCCCGCAATGAGGGCACTCGCCATGAACCGTCAACGATCACCGCTGCGCCTGGGCCTGTGGCTGCTTGCGTTGCTGAGCTGCCAGGCCCTGGCCAATTGGCAGGATGCGCTGCCCGGTGCACAAATCATCGGCAGTGGTGAGTTTCGCAAGTACGGCTTCGATGTCTACAGCGCGCGGCTCTGGAGCACGTCGCGGCTGCTGGCGAGCGATCAGCCGTTCGCCCTTGAACTGATCTACCAGCGCAGCATTTCCTGTGAAGATCTGGTGAGCGCGAGCATCAGGGAGATCAAGCGACTCTCCGGCACCTCGGTCAGTGCCGAGCAACTGGCGTCCTGGCAGACGCAGATGCAACAGTCGTTCGTCGATGTGCAGGCGGGTACACGACTGACCGGGGTTTATCTGCCGGGGCAGGGCGCGCGGTTTTTTCTTGGCCAGCAGTTGCTGCGCGAAGTGAAGGACCTGCAATTTGCCCAGGCGTTTTTTGCCATCTGGCTCGATCCGCGTACCAACAACCCCGAGTTGCGCCAGCAGTTGCTGGGCATGGCCCGGTAAACTTTGCGATGATCGCAACACGTTTGCGAGCCTTCCCACCTGTTGATGGATCATCGTGTGAATTTCAGCTTTTTGCCAAAAACCGCCACTGCTCCGTTTTGCCCGCCGGAGGTGGCCGGTAGCGTCGCGGTAGACCCCAGCGCGTCGTTCTTCAAGCGTGTCCTGCGTTTTGCCGGCCCCGGTCTGCTGGTGTCCATCGGTTATATGGACCCCGGCAACTGGGCCACCGCCATCGAAGCCGGATCGCGGTTTGGCTACAGCCTGTTGTTCGTGGTGCTGCTGGCGAGCCTGGCGGGGATGGTGGTGCAGTGCCTGTGCTCGCGGTTGGGTATCGCCACCGGGCGGGATCTGGCGCAGTTGTGCCGGGAGCGCTACAGCCAACGGACCGCACGTACGCAGTGGGTACTCGCGGAAATCTCGATCATCGCCACGGATCTCGCCGAAGTGCTCGGTTGTGCCCTGGCGTTCCATTTGCTGCTGGGCTGTTCGCTGACCTTCGGTATTGCCCTCACGGCGTTCGATACGTTGCTGGTGCTGGCCTTGCAGAACCGGGGCTTTCGCCGCCTGGAAGCGATCATGCTGGTGCTGGTGGGCACCATCGGCGCGTGTTTTCTTGTCGAATTGCTGTTGATCAAACCCTACTGGCCAGAGGTGGCCCAGGGTTTCAAACCGTCTGTGTCGAGCCTGGCCGACGCCGCGCCGTTGTACCTGGCCATTGGTATCCTCGGGGCCACGGTGATGCCGCATAACCTGTACCTGCACACCTCGATCGTACAAACCCGGTTGATCGGCAAGGACACCGCCAGCAAGCAGGATGCAGTCAAACTGGCGCGCATCGACACCATCGGTTCACTGGCGCTGGCGTTGCTGGTCAATGCGGCGATCCTGATCCTGGCCGCTGCGGCATTCCACAACACCGGACACACCGACGTGGTGGACATCCAGGATGCCTACCACTTGCTCGACCCGCTGGTGGGAGGGGTGTTGGCCAGTGTGTTGTTCGGCGTAGCACTGTTGGCATCCGGACAGAGTTCTACCTTCACAGGGACCATCGCCGGCCAGGTGATCATGGAAGGCTTCCTGAACCTGCGGATTCCCTGCTGGCAACGGCGCCTGATCACTCGTGGGCTGGCGCTGATCCCGGCGTTCATCGGCGTGTGGTTGATGGGCGACGATGCCATCGGCAAGTTGCTGGTGTTGAGTCAGGTGGTGTTGAGCCTGCAGTTGCCGTTTGCGTTGTATCCGCTGATTCGCATGACCAATGACCGCAAGCTCATGGGGCCATTCGTGAGCCGGTTTCCGACGCGGTTGTTGGCGTGGGGCTTGTTTGGGGTGATCAGCGGGGCCAATGGCTGGTTGATCCTGCAGTTTTTGGGTGATTGATCTGTAGGAGCGAGCATGCTCGCGATGGAAGACCAGACACCGCGGGGTATCTGGTTGCCAACGTAATCGTTGACGTCCATCGCGAGCATGCTCGCTCCTACAGATACAGATTGCGTCCCGAATGAAAGGGGGTAGCCAGAAAAAAAGAACCCGGTGACACCAAAGGTGCACCGGGTGTTTTTCCAGACGATCAACGGATCTTCGTGGGCCCCCGCGCCGTCTGTTGAACGCTTTAAGCCCGTTCGAGCGCCAGAGCCACGCCCTGACCACCGCCGATGCACAGGGTGGCGAGGCCTTTCTTGGCGTCACGCTTGATCATTTCATGCAGCAAGGTCACCAGCACGCGGCAACCCGAAGCACCGATGGGGTGGCCGAGGGCAATGGCGCCGCCGTTGACGTTGACCTTGTTCAAGTCCCATTCCAGGTCCTTGGCCACGGCCAGCGATTGCGCGGCGAAGGCTTCGTTGGCTTCGATCAGGTCTAGTTGATCGATGGTCCAACCGGCCTTGTCCAGGCAGCGGCGGGTGGCCGACACCGGGCCGATGCCCATGATTGCCGGGTCCACGCCCGCGTTGGCGTAAGCAGCGATTTTCGCCAGCACCGGCAGGCCCAGCGCCTTGGCCTTTTCTGCGCTCATCAAGATCACGGCGGCGGCACCGTCGTTGAGCGACGACGCGTTGCCGGCGGTCACCGAACCGTCCTTTTTGAAGGCTGGCTTGAGCTTGGCCAGGGCTTCGGCGGTGGTGCCGGCCCGTGGCTGCTCGTCGGTGGCGAACGCGAGCGGATCACCCTTGCGCTGCGGGATCAGGATCGGCGTGATTTCATCGGCGAAGCGCCCGGCTTCGATGGCTGCGGTAGCCTTCTGCTGCGAGGCCGCAGCGAAGGCGTCCTGCTGCTCGCGAGTCAGGCTGTACTTCTCGACCAGGTTCTCGGCGGTGATGCCCATGTGGTAATCGTTGAACGCATCCCACAGGCCATCGCTGATCATGGTGTCGACGATTTGTGCATGGCCCATGCGCAGGCCGGTGCGGGCACCGGGCATGACGTAGTTGGCCAGGCTCATGTTTTCCTGGCCGCCGGCGATGATCACGTCGGCATCGCCACAGCGAATGGCCTGGGTCGCCAGGTGCAGGGCCTTGAGGCCCGAACCGCAGACCTTGTTCAGGGTCATCGCCGGTACGGCGACGGGCAGGCCAGCCTTGATGGACGCCTGGCGTGCGGGGTTTTGCCCGGCACCGGCGGTCAACACCTGGCCCATGATCACTTCATCGACTTCTGCCGGGTTCAGCCCGGTTTGTGCCAGCAACTGGCGGATCACCGCGGCGCCCAGGTCGACGGCGGACACATTGGCCAGGGAACCCTGGAAACTGCCGATCGCGGTGCGCGTGGCGGCAACAATGACGACTTCTTGCATGGAATGATTCCTCACTGGGCAGCGAACTGCATTTCCGGAACGTGGTCCGGCACGATCAGTTTACCAGCGGTCTTGGCGACGATTTCCTCGACGCTGACGCCAGGTGCGCGTTCCTTGAGGACAAATGCGCCATTTTCGATTTCCAGGTAGGCCAGGTCCGTCAGTACGCGCTTGATGCAACCGGCGCCGGTCAGCGGCAGGCTGCAGTGGGACAGCAGCTTGGACTCACCGTCCTTGGATGCGTGGGTCATGATCACGATGATGTTCTCGGCACCGGCCACCAGGTCCATGGCGCCGCCCATGCCCTTGACCAGTTTGCCGGGGATCATCCACGACGCGATGTTGCCTTGCACGTCGACTTCGAAGGCACCCAGTACGGTCAGGTCGACATGACCACCGCGGATCATCGCGAAGGACTCGGCCGAGGAAAAAATCGACGCGCCGATGCGTGCGGTCACGGTTTGCTTGCCGGCGTTGATCATGTCGGCATCGATGGTTTCTTCGGTAGGAAACGGTCCCATGCCCAGCAGGCCGTTTTCCGATTGCAGCATGACTTCCATGCCTTCGGGAATGTAGTTGGCGACCAGGGTCGGAATGCCGATGCCCAGGTTTACGTAGAAGCCGTCCTGCATTTCGCGGGCGACGCGTTGAGCCATTTGTTCGCGGGAAAGTGCCATTGTTGTTATTCCTTCATTCGGTCCGGGGGCAGGGGATCACTTACGCACGGTGCGCTGTTCGATGCGCTTTTCGAACGTGCCGCAGATGATCCGGTCGACGTAGATGCCGGGCGTATGGATCTGCGTCGGGTCCAGCTCGCCGGGTTCGACGATTTCCTCGACTTCGACCACGGTGATCTTGCCGGCGGTGGCGGCCAGCGGGTTGAAGTTCTGGGCGGTGTGGCGATAGATCACGTTACCGAAATGGTCGGCTTTCCAGCCTTTGACGATGGCGAAGTCACCGGTGATGGACTCTTCCATCAGGTACTTGCGACCGTGGAATTCACGCACTTCCTTGCCTTCGGCCACCGGAGTGCCGACGCCGGTGGCGGTGAAGAATGCAGGGATGCCGGCGCCGCCTGCGCGCATTTTTTCGGCCAGGGTGCCTTGCGGGGTCAGGATGACTTCGATTTCGCCCTTGAGCAGTTGCTCTTCGAACAGTTTGTTCTCGCCGACATAGGAAGCGATCACTTTGCTGATCTGGCGATCGGTCAGCAGCACGCCGAGGCCGAAACCGTCGACGCCGCAGTTGTTGGAGACCACAGTGAGGTCGCGTGTGCCCTTGCGCTTGATCTCGGCGATCAGGTTTTCCGGGATACCGCACAGGCCGAAGCCGCCGGCGATTACGGTCATGCCGTCTTCAAGACCGGCCATCGCTTCCTCGTAGGAACTCACGCGCTTGTCGAAACCTGCCATATGCACCTCTTTTATTCTTTGTGGGCGGCTGGCTAGCCGAATGGGATGGAGTGTCGCGCTGCGCAATTCATTTGTTAAGTTGATTTTTAATCTTGATTGATTGATAAAACTCATTAAATCGCTGCCTTTCACTGGCAGCTTGAAATTAATAGCTTACAACTTGAGCATCGCAAGATGACCGTTAAACAGATCCGCGCCTTCCTCGCCGTGGCCCAGAGCCTGAGTTTCGCCGTGGCCTGCGAGCGCCTGCACCTGTCCCAGTCGGCCCTGAGCCTGACCATCAAGGCGCTGGAGGAAAGCCTGGGCGGGCGTTTGTTCTCCCGTAACACGCGCAATGTGGCGTTGACCGCCGAGGGTGAATCCTTGCTGCCGCTGGCGCGCCGACTGATCGCCGACTGGGACAACGCCGAGGATGAAATGCGCCAGCGTTTTGCTCTCCAGCGCGGTCGCGTGACGCTGGCGGCGATGCCGTCATTCGCCGGTAACCTGCTGCCACCGATTCTCAAGACGTTCCGCGCCCGCTATCCGAACGTCAGTGTCACGGTCAACGATGTGATCAACGAGCAAGTACTGGAAATGGTCCGTGACCGTCAGGTGGAACTGGGGGTGGCGTTCGAACCGACGCAGAACTCGCCGCTTGAATTCACACCCCTGTACATCGACCGGTTTGTCGCCGTGGTGCCCAGGGATTCCGAGCTGGCCGACCTCGCGGAGGTCGACTGGCAAACCTTGCTCAAGCAACCGTTCATCACGTTGCAGCGCCCCTCGACCGTGCGGGTGATGCTGGAGGAGCATTTGCAGGTCCGGGGCATGAAACTGCCGGTGGAGTTCGAAAGCCATCAGTTGGCGACGGTCGGGAGGATGGTCGCCAGCGGACTGGGGGTGAGCGCCGTGCCGGCACTGTGTGCCGGGCAGATGCGCGAACTGGGCGCACGCTGCATTACCTTGCGTGACCCGGTGGTGGAGCGGGCCCTTGGCGTGTTGACGTTACCGGGGGGAGAGATGTCGGCGGCGGCGCAGGCGTTGTTTGATGTGCTCATAGAACAAAACTTGGGCGAGCAACTGTCCCACCCCTCCTGTAGGAGCGAGCACGCTCGCGATGGTCGTCAACGATAACGCTGGCTGCCTGACGCCCAGCGGTGTCTGGACTTCCATCGCGAGCTTGCTCGCTCCTACAAGGGATGGGTCAGGGGTTAAGGCGCTCGGTCAGTAATGGCAGTAATTGCTCGCACGCACCTTCGATTTTCAAGTCCAGCAGGTCATCGGCCCGGGTCTTGCCCAGGTTGATCGCCAGCAGCGGCTTGCCCTGATCCACCACCGCCCGGCACAAGCGGAATGCCGAGTACGCCATCAACGACGAGCCGACTACCAGCAAACCGGCCGCTTTTTCCACCGCTGCCATCGCTTTGGCGGCGGTCTCCCGGGCGACGTTCTCGCCGAAGAACACCACATCCGGTTTCATGCGTTCACCGGCGCAATGCGGGCACTGCGGCACCTGAAAGCGTGCTTCGAAAGCTGCATCCAGCAAGGTATCGCCGTCCGGAGCCTGCACCGCATCCACACCTGCAAGGTAAGGGTTTTGCGCCTCCATCAAGTGCTGGATCGAGTCCCGCTCACTGCGTTTTCCGCAGTCCAGGCACAGCACTCGATGCAGGCTGCCGTGAAGTTCGATCACGTCATGGCTACCGGCTTGATCGTGGAGGGTATCGACGTTCTGGGTGATCAACCCGCTGATCCGCCGCGTGCCTTGCAAGCGAGCCAAGGCTTCATGGGCCGCATTGGGCATGGCCTGGCGCACCCGTGGCCAGCCGAGCATCGCCCTGGCCCAATAGCGCCGGCGGGATTCGGCGGCCGAGAGAAATTCCTGATACATCATCGGCTGCCGGCCCCGCCGTACGCCCTGGTTATCGCGATAGTCCGGTATGCCCGACGGCGTGCTGATGCCGGCCCCGGTCAACACGGCGAACGGCTTGTCGGTCATCAATTGCTGGAGGCGATCGAGTTGTTCGCGAATCAGGCTGTCGGGCATGTTCGACACTCCGGGTGACCCTGAATGCACGCAGATTACCATTCACCGCTTTACCTGTAGGAGCACGGCTTGCCGGCGATAGCGATCTCAAGAACGCCTTCGCCGGCAAGCCCGGCTCCTACGGGGATTTGTGGGGTTATTTGCGTGCCTCGAGGATCAGGTTGAACGGTGTCTCGGTGGCCCTGCGGAAACTGGAGAACCCGGCTTCGCTGAACACCTTGCGCAAGCGCGCCTCGCCTGCCTGGGCGCCGAGGCCGAGGCCGACTTCCTGGGAGAGCGAGTTGGGCGTGCAGATGAAGGTCGAGGCGGCGTAGAACAACCGGCCGACGGGGTTGATGTTGTCGTCGAGCGAGTCGTTGGCAAAGGGTTCGACCAGCAACACCGTGCCATCGGCTTTCAGCGAGTCGTAGGCATGCCTGGCCGCGCCCACCGGGTCACCCATGTCGTGCAGGCAGTCGAAATAACAGACCAGGTCATAGTCATTGCCGGGATAGCTTTTTGCTGTGCCCTGGAAAAACCGTGCGCGGTCCGACACGCCACCTTCTTCGGCGCGTTGGGTCGCGACGGTGACAGAGGGCGCGTGGTAGTCGAAGCCGACGAACCTCGACTCGGGAAATGCCTGCGCCATGATCACCGTGGAAGCACCGTGACCGCAGCCGATGTCTGCCACCTTGGCACCTGCCTCGAGTTTGGCCACCACGCCGTCAAGGGCGGGGAGCCACTCGGCGATCAGGTGAGCCTTGTAGCCGGGTCGGAAGAATCGTTCGGTGCCGCTGAACATGCACGGATGGTGATCGCCCCAAGGCAGGGCGCCATCGCCGCGCATGGCCTTGACCAGTTTGTCCTTGTCGTGGAAGAACGACGCGACCACCCCGATGCCACCGGCGATATAGACCGGTGAATCTTCGATGGCCAGGGCCAGGGCCTGTTCTTCGGGGAGGCGGAACTGGCCACCGGTGTGTTCCATGTAGCCTGAGGCGGCGTGGGCGCTGAGCCATTCGCGCACCAGGCGGGGGTTGCAGCCGGTCCTGTCGGCAAGTGTTTCAGGGCTGATCGGCTGGCTGTCGGCCATCGCCCGGTACAGGCCGAGCTCTTCGCCGAGGATGACATTGGCGAGCATCGCCGCACCGCCCATGTCATTGACCAGTTTGCCCATGAAGTCGTTGAGTCTGGCCTCGTCCATCACATGTGCTCCTTTGGCAGGATCACAGTCCGGTAGCAGCATTCATCCGGGCGGTGGTCGTGGGTATGAACAGGACAAAAAAGCACGTCCTGGGTGCATTAAGTCTAGTTCGCAGGCCGTACGCCGGTACCTGAAGCGACGACGGACCCCCTGTAGGAGCGAGCACGCTCGCGATGGAAGTCCAGACACCGCTGGGCATCAGGCAGCCCGCGTCATCGTTGACGACCATCGCGAGCGTGCTCGCTCCTACAGGGGCGGGTGTGTATCTCAATGTATCTAGCCTGCTTCTCGATACAGAGCCCGTCAATTTGCGCCTCCCCAAAAACACAGACCAGATACAAACCTGCGCTGAACTGTGCTGGCAGTCCTGACGCCGTTCAACTGATTCAGAAGGGGACCACAATGACAACGCCAGTACCTGAAACCATTCTCAACGCCACACCGGTCAATCGCCTGCGGGTCGATCATTACACCAACGGTATCATCGGCCCGAGCCTGCCGATGCTTGGGCCATTGGCCGATGGCGGCACGCTGATCACCGGAACGCCGCCGGGTTGCTGGGGACCGATGATCACGCCAGCCTTCGAAGGCGGCCATGAAGTGACGCAACCGGTGGCCATTGCCGGTGCGCAAATCGGTGACGCGGTGGCCATCAAGATCAAAAGCATGCGCGTCACGTCGCTGGCCACTTCGTCCGGTGTCATGAAGTTCGTGGAGGGGCGCTACAACGGCGACCCGTTCGTCGCCAAGTTCTGCTCCAAGTGCGGCACCGAGCATCCGGCCAGCCACGTCGAAGGCATTGGCGCAGAAGCGATTCGCTGTAATCACTGCGGCGCCGAAGTCAGCGCGTTCCGTTTCAGCCACGGTTACGTGATCGTGTTCGATGCACAGAATCAGGTCAGCCTCACGGTCAATCAAGACATCGCCAACCAACTGGCCGGCAAGGCATCCGAGATGTCGGCGTTGCCGGAGTTCGCCGCGCAGCACTCGATCCTTTCGCTGGCCCGCGCCGACATCCCCGGCGTCGCCGCGCACATGCGTCCGTTCCTGGGCAACATCGGCACGCTGCCGTCGCGTGATTTGCCTGATTCGCACAACTGCGCGGATTTCGGTCAGTACCTGATCAATGCGCCGCACCGTTTTGGCATGACGCGCGAAGAACTGCACGCGGCCAAGACCGATGGCCACATGGACACCAATTCGATCCGTGAAGGCTGCGTGCTGATCTGCCCGGTGAAAGTACCGGGCGCCGGGGTATACATGGGCGATATGCATGCCCAGCAGGGCAACGGCGAGATCGCCGGGCACGCCACCGATTGCTCCGGGGAAACCGAAGTGCAGGTTCAGGTGGTGAAGAACCTGACGCTGGAGGGGCCGATCCTGCTGCAAAACCTCGACGACCTGCCGCCCATGGCGCGCCCCATGAACGCCGAGCAACGCGCCCATGTCCGCGTGTTGGCTGAGCGCTGGGGCCAGAGCGACATCGAGGACAGTGGCCCGATCACCTTCATCGGCAGCGGCGAGAACCTCAATGTGGCGGTAGAAAATGGCTTGAGCCGGGCCGCGACAGTCACCGGCCTGCCCTATGACGAAGTGCTCAACCGCGCCACCATCACCGGCTCCATCGACATCAGTCGCTTACCCGGCACCGTGCGCGTGACGTTCCTGTGCCCGATGCCGGTACTTGATCGCATGGGCATCGGCCATCTGGTGCGCGAGAAGTACGACCTGGCGTAATTGCCGATGGCGGGTCTGTATCTCAATGTGTACAGACCCGCCGACGATACAAGTCCAGCCGTTTTCTGTCGGTACGCCACACAGGCCCGATACATCGCTTCGATTAACTGTGAGCGTGTTCCGACAACCCAAGAGACTGACATCATGCATACCCCCATCACTTCAGCCAGCGCCGGGCTCGGCTTGCGTCGCGGCCTGATGAAGGACCTCCAGGCCGCTCCAGCCGGTCATTTCGACTTTCTGGAAGTCGCGCCGGAAAACTGGATCGGCATTGGCGGCGCCCATGGCGCTGCGCTGCGCGACCTGGCCGAGCGCTATCCATTGTCCTGCCATGGCTTGTCCTTGTCGCTGGGCGGGCCTTCGCCGCTGGACGTTGGTTTCCTGCAGGAGGTACGGGTGTTCCTCGATCACTACAAGGTGCCGTTGTACAGCGAACATCTGAGTTACTGCAGCGATGACGGCCACCTTTACGACCTGCTGCCGCTGCCATTCACCGAAGAGGCGGTGCATCACGTCGCCGCACGGATCCGCCAGGCCCAGGACATTCTCGGCCGGCGCCTGGCGGTGGAAAACGTTTCCTATTACGCCGCGCCGCAGCAGGACATGGACGAGGTGACATTCACCAACGCCGTGTTGCGCGAAGCCGACTGCGATCTGCTGCTGGACGTCAACAATGTTTACGTCAACGCCATCAACCATGGCTCCGATCCCCAGGCATTTCTGGCCGGCATCGATGCGAATCGGGTCGTGGCCATGCACATCGCCGGGCACTTCGATGAGTCCGACACCTTGAAAATCGACACCCATGGCGCCTCGGTCAAACCGGCGGTGTGGTCGTTGCTGGCCCAGGCCTATGCCCGGTTTGGCGCACAACCGACGCTGCTGGAAAGAGACTTCAACTTTCCGGCGTTTGCCGATCTGGTCGCCGAGTTGCAGACCATCCGCCGTTTGCAAAACAAGGAGATCGATCGTGGCCAAGCGCTCGTTGCATGAGCAGCAAAACAGCATGGGTCTTTACCTTCGCGATCCCGACGGCCACGCGCCGCCACCGGAGATGGACCCGGCACGGGCCGGGGTCTATCGCGACCTGGTGTTCGCCAATCTGTCCTCACTGATCAGCGGCACCTTTCCGGTACTGGTGAAGATTCTCGGCGATGAACGCTGGCGGGCACTGGTACGGATCTTTCTGCGCGACTACCGCGCCCACACACCGAAGTTCGGTGAAATCGCCGAGGAGTTTGTCGGCTTTCTCGCCGCCGAACCCGCCGCGCTGGCAGATGGTTCATGGCCGCCGTTCATGGCCGAGTTGGCGCATTACGAGTGGGTGGAAATGGCCTTGCAACAATCCACGGCCGAGTCGTTGCCACCCGGCGATGTCAACCTGTTGCTCGATTGTGCGCTGCAGATTTCACCCCTGGCCTGGCCGCTGGCGTATGCCTGGCCGGTGCAATTGCTGGGGCCGGATTACCAGCCGGACAACGTGCCGACCGAGCCGACCCTGCTGCTGGTGCGACGGGATGCTGACTGGAGTGTGCGGTTTTCCCGATTGAGTCCACTGGCATGGCGCCTGTTGCAGCGTATCGACGAATTTCCCGAACTCGATGGCCGCGCACAATTGCAAGGGTTGGCGCATGAGGCGGGGGCCGTCGGCTCGACCGAGTTCCTGCACAATGGTGAAGCGCTGTTGCGGCAGATGCACGGGGAGGGCGTGGTTACACCTGCACCTGCACCTTGATCCGGGGCACACCCCTCAGTCACCCATCGATGCCAGCCAGCCCGGCGGGTTGGGATGAGTGCCATAGAAGTGGCGCATCTGTGCCAGATCACGTTCAAACCAGTCGCCAGCCCATCGGCTGTATTGCGCTTGCGCCGAAAACAGTACGTCAGGTTGTTCCAGGCACTCGGATACCACTTGTGCGGCCTGCATGCCGGTCATCAGGGCCTTGAGTACGCCGTGTGAGGTGGCCGGGTCGAGCAGGCCGGCCGCATCGCCGACCATGAAGTAGCCTGCGCCGGCCGCAGCGGTGCTGACGCGCCAGGACACATCGCTGCCGCGCACCGGACCGGATTGGGCCAGGCCATGCAGCATTTCAGGTACCGATCCGGGTGTGGACTTGCCCTCGATAAAGCACAGGCGCGTCCAATGCACGATCCGCTCCTGCACGTGGGCCACCCAGGTCCAGCCATCGGCCTCGGCCAATAATTTCGGGGCTTGCTCGACCTCTGCAAGACGGCCCTTGAGATAGCCGTAGCGAGCCACCAGCAAGGGCGAGCAGCGCCGCACCATGAGACGGTGATGGCGGCTCAACCAATTTGCGGCCCCGCTGGCATCGATCACGAAGGGGGCGAGCAGGGGACCCGCTTCGGTTTCCAGTCCGATCACTTGTCGATTGTCCGTGAGCGGGCGCAGTGCCCGACACGGTTGCATGATCTGGACCCCCAGCAATAGCGCCTGTTGCAGCAGGACGGTATCCAGCCTCGCCCTGTCGATGTGAAAGCCTGACCAGGGACGGTTCACGTCATCAGCAAAGCTGTTGAAGCGGGGCGGGCCGTCCCATTGCACCCAGTGCCCGCCGAAGCGCGGCGTGTCTTTGGTACACAAGCGGACAGCCACGCCCAGTTGCTGCAACAGCGGTTCGATGCCGGGGTGCAGGCTTTCGCCGGGACGAAACCTTGGGAACCTCTGCTGTTCGACCACCGCCACCCGCAGACCGCGTTGCGCGCAACTGATCGCCGTTGCGCAGCCGGCGGGGCCTGCACCGACTACCACGACATCAAAGGCTTTCAAGCGCGGCTTTCCAGGGTGAATCGTTTTCCTTGATCAGGATCGCTTCTATGCAGGCAAACAGGTGCATCGTGTCGTCTCGGTCATCCTGTGGGTGTTGATATCCAACAGGACACAAGCAACGCCGACTACTGTCATATATGTCATTGGGGACAAACGGTCACAGCTATTCACTGGCCCGCAGTTTGTCCCCGCAATCTGAGTTCGGCACACAGACCGCCGCCTTCACGATTGCTCAGGGTCAATGATCCCCCGAGCGCCAGGGCCAGTTGTTGCGCGATCGCCAGGCCCAGGCCAGTACCGCCGGTGCTGCGGTTGCGCGAGTTCTCCACGCGGTAGAACGGCTCCATGACCTGGGCCAGTTCGGCTTCGGCAATCCCCGGTCCGCGGTCCATGACCTTCACCGAGACACTGCCATCGGGTTGTTTTTCCACCTGCAACTGCGCCGCGCCGGCGAACTTGAGGGCGTTGTCCGTCAGGTTCACCAGCACGCGTCGCAAGGCATGGGGACGGGTGTCGATGACGCTGGCGCTTTTGCCGTTGAGCTGAACGTCCTTGCCCATGTCCTGGTAATCGAACACCAGGCTGTCGAGAAACGAATCCAGATCGGTGCGTCGGCTTTCCTCGGTGGCGCCGTGGATGCTGCGGGCGTAGGCCACGCCTTCACGTACCAGGTGCTCCATTTCGCCCAGGTCGTTCCACAGTTTGTCTTTCTCCGCGGAGTCGTCCATGAACTCGGCACGCAGTTTCATGCGGGTGATCGGCGTCTGCAGGTCGTGGGAGATTGCCGCCAACAGTTGCATGCGTTCCTTGAGATAGGCGGCGATGCGCGCCTGCATGGCGTTGAAAGCCCTGGCCGCGTGGGCCACTTCGGTAGGACCCTTTTCGTCGAGCAGTACCGGGTGGGCGTTGGGGTCGAGGGTGTCCACGGCTCCCGCGAGGCGGGTGAGGGGCCGGATGGCAATCCTCACGGCCAGCCAGGTGC
The DNA here is from genome assembly GCF_050280625.1 of Pseudomonas sp. NPDC089569. Lineage (NCBI taxonomy): Bacteria > Pseudomonadati > Pseudomonadota > Gammaproteobacteria > Pseudomonadales > Pseudomonadaceae > Pseudomonas > Pseudomonas sp. NPDC089569. The sequence goes on along the minus strand of NZ_JBNNVQ010000001.1, from coordinate 174,853 downwards.
AGGCGATCATCAGGGCCAGTTGCCCGAGCAGAACGAAGGGCAGCCAGGGCGACAGCGGCACCATCGAGGGCCGTACGTCGATGGTCAGCGGGCTGCCGTCGGACAGTTTCAAGTGCACCTGGAAATGTTTTACCGGTCCCGGGATATCGGTGAAGGTCATGGGGTAATCCTTGCCGATGGCGTCCTTGATCGAGGCTATCGCGATGGGAGTATCGGGCATGTCCTCGGCCAGGGGCGTACCTGCCGAGCCTTCGTCGAGCAGGTAGCGGTAGTTGCGTCGATCCAGTTGTTGCAGCCAACCGGCTCGCTCATGGACCGGCAAGCGGTCGAGGATGGCAATGGACGTCGAGACGTCGGTTTCCAGGTTGCCGAGCATGGTGGTCTTCGCGCTTTCGTAGCGCTCGTAATACTGCGCGCCGAAGGACAGCGCCTGGGCAAGGATCAGGCCGATCAGGAAAATCAGCGACAGCCGCGATGCCAGGGTACGTGGCCAATGCATCGATGCAGTCATGCCGGTGCCCCCACGATTTCCACCGCCAGGGAGAACACGTAGCCTTCGCTGCGCACGGTCTTGATGTAGGCCGGTTCCCGGGCATCGTCCAACAGACGCTGGCGCAGGCGGCTGACCAGCAGATCGATGGAGCGGTCGAACAGGTCGGCGTCGCGGCCCTGGGTCAGGTTCAGCAACTGGTCGCGGTTGAGCACCCGCTGTGGATGATCGAGGAACACCCGCAGCAACCGGTACTCCGCACCGCTGAGGGCGACCATGGTGCCGTCGCCATCGAGCAGGTGTCGCGCGGAGGTGTCCAGGCGCCAGCGCCCGAAGGCCAGCAGGCGACTGGTTTCAGTCACGATCAGGTTCGGTGGCAGCATCCGCGTACGGCGCAGGACGGCGTTGATCCGGGCCAGCAGTTCACGGGCGGCGAATGGCTTGACCAGGTAATCGTCGGCACCCATTTCCAGGCCGATGATGCGGTCGGTTTCATCGTTGCGGGCGGTGAGCATCAGCACCGGCGTGGCTTTGTGTTTGCCCGAGCGCAGCTCGCGGCAGAGCATCAGGCCATCGTCGCCCGGCATCATGATGTCCAGCACGATCAGGTCCACCGGTGTGGATTCGAGGAAGGCGCGCATCTGGCGGCCATCGGCCACGACCGTGGTGCGCAGACCATTCTTCTTCAGGTAGTTGCCCACCAGTTCCCGGATCTCGCGGTCATCGTCAACGATGAGAATGTGATCGACGTGTTCCATTGGGGGACTTGCCTCTTTGAAGGGGGGATGTCGCACAGTCTATCGAGCCTTTGCCTGCTCGCCCGCAAGGGTTTGTATTGCAGTGTATCTGGCTTGTCGAGGGATACACACGGAGGCAAAAACGCGAATTTTCCGCCGGTTTGTATCTCACTGTATCCCGAGCCGGTTGTGATACGTACCGATTTACAGGCGCCTGTTCCCGACACATACGGGATACCTCGCAAGCTTTTAATAGGTCCCATCGAGGCAATCAAGACACCTCGACCCCACTGAACACTGACCTGTCGAAACTTGAGGAAATCGCCATGAACACCAAAGCCATCTACGCCGCCTGCCTGTTTGCCGCCCTGAACATCTGCACCTTGTCGGCCCGCGCCGAAGCCGATGTCAGCGCCAGGACCTACACCTACGGTACGCAACTGGACATCAAGAAAGTGGTGTCGCTCAAGCAGGACGCGGCGCCGGTCTGCGGCGTGGTGGATGCCCAACTGACCTACCTGGATTCCCAGAGCAAAACCCGGGTCCTGGACTATCGCAAGATTTCCGACAACTGCAATGCGGACAACTGAGTTCTGCCAGCCCCCACTCTTTCTTTGGATTTGAAGCGAGGAATACCACCATGAACAACATCAGCCGTTACTTGACCGCCATTGCCTTCGCCGCCGCCGGTGTTGCAGCCCACGCCAATGCCGCTGTAGAGCAGAGAGCCTGTACTGACAGCACCTGCTTTCAACTGACCCCGGTGGCGAAGCAGGGCAGCGATGCCTTCATCGCGGAGGATGGCTACAACCGCACGCCACAGGGGCAGGTGGTGGCCGAAAACGGGTCCAGCCGTACCCCGCAGGGGAAGATGCTGGAAAGCCAGCCGGCCTGATAAACGCCACCGAACCCCGGTGGGAGCGAGCCTGCTCGCGAAGAGGGTGTGTCAGTCGGTATGCATTTGACTGACACAACGCTTTCGCGAGCAGGCTCGCTCCCACAAGGGGATTTGCCATCCTCCTATTCAGGGTGATCCCCATGTTTCTCATCGCTTTTCTGGGCGGCATATTGACCGTCCTCAGTCCCTGCATCCTGCCGGTCGTACCGTTCCTGTTCGCCGGTGCCGACCGTTCGCGCAGCTCGATCCTGCTCACGCTCGGCGGCATGGCTCTGACGTTTGCCCTGGTCGCCAGTCTGGCGGTGGTCAGCAGCGAGTGGGTGATCCAGGCCAATAATGTTGGTCGCGATATCGCCCTGATCGTGATGGTGGTGTTCGCCCTGTCGCTGATCTCCGCCCGGGTCGGCGACTGGCTGGCGCATCCGTTGGTGTTGCTCGGCAACCGTCTGGACCCTGATGCCCGAAAAGCATCCGGCCCACTGCGTGCGCTGATGATCGGCGTCGCCACCGGTCTGCTCTGGGCGCCGTGCGCCGGGCCGATCCTCGGGGTGATTCTGACCGGCGCCATGCTGCAAGGCGCGAATGCCGGGACCAGCCTTTTGCTGGTGGCCTATGGTCTGGGTAGTGCGCTGTCCCTTGGCACTTTGATTTTCGCCGGGCGCGGCCTGGTCAATCGCTTGAAACCCTCGATCCCGGTAACAGGTTGGTTGCGTCGTGGCGCCGGTGTCGCGGTGCTGGCCGGTGCGGCAGTGATTTCCACCGGGGCCGATAACCTGCTGTTGGCCAATACCTCATCCGAAGGTGTCAGCTCCGTCGAGAAGGGGGTGCTGGAAACCGTGCCGAAAGTCGTCGATTACTTCGTCAGCAAGGTCCGCGCCGAGTCCATGGACGATGCCCATCCCATGCCATCGCTGTCCGGTGCCGTGCAATGGCTCAATTCGCCGGCGCTGACCAATGAGTCGCTCAAGGGCAAGGTGGTGCTGGTGGACTTCTGGACCTTCGACTGCATCAACTGCAAGCACACCCTGCCTTACGTGAAGGAGTGGGCGAAGAAGTACGAGAAGGACGGTCTGGTGGTGATCGGCGTACACACCCCTGAATATGGGTTCGAACGCATCATCGACAACGTCCGCGACAAGGTGAAGGAATACGGCATCACCTACCCGGTCGCCATCGACAACAACTACGCGATCTGGCGCAACTTCGACAACCAGTACTGGCCGGCGCACTACCTGGTCGATGCGAAGGGACAGGTGCGTTACACCCATTTCGGTGAAGGCAGCTACGACACTCAGGAGAAGATGATTCAGCAGTTGCTGGAAGAGGCCAAGGCTGCTGCCAAGGCCACCACTCCCGCGGCCTGATTCTGTAGAAAATGGCTCGCAGGTCTTGCGCTGTGAGCCATTGTTTCACTCAAACAATCGACGCTATGTGCGATTCACCTGTCAGGGTCTGAAAGGGTCTGGTTGACCCTTGCATTGTTTCAGGCGTGCAATTGTATCGGGGGGAGTCCTGGACATATCGATCCTGCCCGTTATATCAAGATAAATGTCTATCGTGCTTGCCCATTTTGGCGTTATATCAATGCATCTCTGGAAGCCTTTGTCCGTCCACCAATCGAACATCATGAAAAAGTCCTTGTCAGGGAATATGTAACCGAACTCAATGGCTGAGCCGCCGTGCTTGATATCACCTTTATAAATTCTGTGCTGGGTGTTCCAGATATATCGGAATTCTTCCTTGCTATTTGCGGAAAAGTTAACGACTACGACCGGGGAGGCGGTATACCAAAATATCGCTGAAAGAATAATCAGGAGAATAACTATCCATAGGATATATCGGATTTCAGGTTTTTTTGCATGCATGTATTCTGACCCCTTTTCCCCACTCCTCAGTCGCTACAGCGAGTACTTCGTCCATAATTTTCCTGGCTGTCATACCCCCGTCGGGATGTTGTCGATAAAGTTTTATGCCAATTTCAATGGATATCCGGTCGGGAGCATCATCCCAGGCCCGGAGGCCCTCGATATCTGCTGAACGATTCGGACCGGGTAATTCCCATTGTGCTTCAGGTTTTTTGACTACTTCTTCAATCTTCCGTTTAGCGTCTGAAATTATTTGTTCAGCGCCTGCACCGTCCAACAAGGCACTTTCAGAAAGGCCTCCGGCCATGCCTACATATCCGTAATGAATATTCGACCAGATGTCGTAGTAGTACTCATATTCCCCTTGCTTGTGCCAATACTTTTCAGTAAGTGCATGAATTTTAGGCTTGTGATCCCACATCCGGTTTTGGCCAACTTTTTTTGTCCAGATAACTGCCGCAGCTATCTTCTTCGCCTTCGCAATTCCCGAGAAATTCGGCGGCCCGGCCAAACGCGCTGGCAAAGGCAGTTGAGCGAACTTTCTTGCCTCTGCGACCGGGTCGTAATCAATCAAGCTGCGCATCTCCAACACCGCCGGATCATGAATATTGCGATTCATCTCCTCCGCGATGTAAGCCGCCACGTCTTCCATCGTGTCGGGGTGCGGACAGGTTTTCGCAAGGCACAAAGAGATGTAGAACGGCGGGATTTCGGTGTTTGGAAACCAAACCACCCAGTCTTGATATGCCGGCGGATGGACCGGGTTCACGAGGATCTTGTCGGCAGTGTCGGTGGGTGGGTACACCCACACGGGCGGCAGGGGCGCCGTGTCTCTCAGAACGGGCATCGGCGTGGTGGCGCCGGGGGTGAAGATCAGTTGGAAGCCCAGACCAAGTTCGGCGACAAATTGCTCGCCGTCAGCGATGGCCGTAACCACCGGCACATTTTCCCACTCCCTGTTTTTTCCGGTGTAGAAGCCATAGGCCCGCACCGATTGGTCCGGCAGCCGTTCAACGTGCAGGCGGGCTCGGGTTCTGGCGCTGGTGAGGGCGGCGTACTGGTCAAGCGTGTAGAGCGCGCGGTCGGATGCGCTCGCTTCGGGTACCAGTACAACGGCCAGTACTTCTTGCTCCACGGGGGCCGTGGCGAGCATTCCGCCCAGGCAACGGGTCAGCGCCATGGCGTTGCCGGAGCCACCGACCCAGGCCAGAGGGGGACTGTCATCCGTCGTCGCTGAATCGCTGCCGAGTACGGCAAAGGTGCCGTACTGGTCCAGTCGTTCGACCGGGATAAATCCATTGGGATGGCTGTGATTGATCAAGCCATCGGGCAATGAATCGGACTTTGCGAATACGCTGCCCCTGGTGGGTGGAGGGAGGGGCTCTTCGGGCGGGGATTGGTTTCTACGCGCTTCATCGCGTGCCATGGCTTGCTCATAGCGAAGAATGTCCGCTTCCTGGCGGAGCCTGTCGGCGAGCGTTTGTTTAGGTGAGCAGGCAGGACAGCCACACTTCATAAATGTGTCCTTACATTTATCAAAAAAACGCACCCTATCGAGAGGTTCAATTGCCGGCTGTAGGGCGATTCGGAAATGAATCACTGAAATTTCGTTAAATTCCTGCCGCTAATGGATGGCCGCAGCCTGACTGCGCCGCCACGCTGCCGGCGGTGCGCCGAACTCGCGGCGAAAGGCGCGACTGAACGCCGTGTCGGTCTGGTAACCCACTTCTTCGGCAATTCGCATCAAGGAATTGTTGCTGCTGCGCAACAGGTTGGCTGCCAGCAACATGCGCCATTGCGTCAGGTACTGCATGGGCGAAACCCCCACCAGTTGCATGAACCGCTCGGCCAACACGGATCTGGAAGTGCCCGAGGTACGTGCCAGCTCCTCCAGGGTCCAGGCGTGGCACGGCTTTTTGTGCAAGGCGTTGAGCGCGGCACCGACGATGCGGTCGCTCACACCCGCCAGCCAGCCGGTGCGACCCTTGCCCTGTTCGTGCATGTACAGACGCAGCACTTCGATAAACAGCACTTCGGCCAGTTTCGCCAGTACGCCTTCACCGCCGGGCCTTGGCGAGCGGGCTTCGGCCAAGGCATAGCGCACCGAGGATTCGAGCCACTTGCCGGCATCGGAACCCCGCACATTGACCCGCACTACCGCCGGCAGCCCGGCCAGCATCATGCCTGCCAGTCGCGTATCGCAAGCCAGATAGCCGCAGACCAGTCGTGTGACGGCGCCACCACCGCCATAGCTCAACTGCCGTGGCCGTCGCGCCAGAACCTTGTCCAGTCGCGTTCCACTGGCCGGGGGCAGTCCGGGGCTGGAACTCATGCGATGGGCATCGCCCTGGGGGAATACCACGACATCGCCGGCGCTCAGCAGCAGGGGCGGATCGTCTCCCAGTTCGACGTAACACTCGCCTTCGGTGATCAGGTGAAAGATGACCACCCGTTCAGCGCCCGGCTCCAGATAGGGCGCGGCAGTGTCGGCACGGGGTGATTGATAGCACCAGGGGGCGGAAAACCTGGCATTGATGAAGATGGCGCCGACCAGGCGGACGACGCGCAGAGTCTGTGACAGGGCATCCATGGTGGTTTTCCCGTGTGGGCAGACGAGGGTGGCTGGTGAACCTGATTGTGAGCCTGTGGCAGCCAGGCGTGAAAGTGCCGGACGATCGGGCAGGGTTGACCGACGATCGGACAGGACGCCGGCTTTTGCCGGAGCGATAGTTTGCCCATAGGGTCACTGCCGGCCCTGTCATCGATAAAAAGAAAGAGAGGTTGCCATGCCGAAGTTCGTGATTGAACGCGAGATCGCGGGTGCAGGAACTCTGTCAGAAAGGGATTTGAAAGCAGCATCGCAAAAGTCCTGCAGGGCATTGCGCGATTTGCCCGAGGTGCAGTGGCTTCAAAGCTATGTCACTGGAGACAAACTGTACTGCGTGTACATTTCGCCGAGCGAAGAGATGATCATGGAGCACGCCAGGCAGAGCGGTTTCCCGGCCAACCGCATTTCCCGGGTCACCTCCATCATCGACCCGACCACGGCAGAATAAGCCGGGGCTGCGTTCCAACCTGCAACGGAGCTCAGTTCATGAGTACACCCATCGATCTTGTTGCCTTGAAAAACCGTCAAATGGCTGCCTGGGCCAGCGGCGACTACGCCGTTATCGGCACCACGCTGCAGATCGTCGGCGAGCAACTGGCCGAAGCCTGCGACTTGCTGTGCGATGAGCAGGTGCTCGACGTCGCGGCCGGCAACGGTAATGCGACACTGGCTGCGGCACGCCGGGGCTGCCTTGTCATCTCGACCGATTATGTCGCCGCGCTGCTCGAACGCGGCGAAGACCGGGCGAGGGCTGAGCGTCTCAATGTGACGTTTCAGGTGGCCGACGCCGAATTGTTGCCTTTTGCCGACGCCAGTTTCGATGCCGTGCTCTCGACCTTCGGCGTGATGTTTACGCCGGACCAGTCCAGGGCGGCCGCCGAACTGGCGCGGGTTTGCCGGCCCGGCGGGCGCATCGGCCTGGCCAACTGGACCCCGGAAGGTTTCGTCGGTCAGATGTTCAAGACCCTGGGCCAACACATGCCACCGCCAGCGGGGGCGCAATCGCCGTCGCAATGGGGTACGGAAGCCTGGCTGCATTCGCATTTCGACGAGCGTGATTTCCTGATCCAGGTGGCTCGCAAGACCTTCACCTTTCGCTATCGCAGCGCCGGGCATTTCATCGACACGTTCCGCAGCTGGTACGGCCCGATGCACAAGGCGTTTGCCGCGTTGCCGCCGGACGGTGCCAAGGCCCTGGAAGATGACATGACCCAATTGCTCAACCGCGTGAACCGGGCGGGGGAGCGGTCGCTGGTGGTGCCCAGCGAATACCTGGAGGTGGTGATCACCCGGCGATGACCTACAACACCTTCCCTCTGTGGGAGCGGTGGTCTAGATGATTTTCGCGCCCCGCGCCTCCAGCAGTTCGCGCAACACCGAGCGGTGACAGCGCGCTTCCTCTTCACAGTAACAACCCACTGCCAGCGAGGTGTCGTGCGAGAGTGCAGCCAGCAGGTCGAGCAACTGGCTGGCGGCGGGGTGGTTCATTTCGGCCTTGAATTTGCGCTTGAAGGCATTCCACGCCTTGTCGTCCGCAGCGACCTGGGCCTGGGCCACCAGTTCGGCGCTGGGCGACAGCAGCGGTTGCCACACATCATAGAAATCACGCGTGGCGAACTCCGCTTTCGGCACGCCGCGGGGCGGGCGGCGCACGGTGCCCAGGCGCAGGCCTTCATCGGGTAGCCGGGGAGAGCCCAGTTGCACGATACGGATCGGCATGGCGCTATCTGTGCCTCGCTTCGTCGAACCACTCCAGGGCGGTACGCCAGAAGCAGATCCCCAGAAAGTACGCCGACATCAGCAGCCAGAGCCCCATCACCAACGGGTTGATGACCGGGTGGTTGATCACCAGCGACAGGCTGCACAGCAACCAGATGGCGGTCACGGCAATATTGATCGGCATGAAGCGGCGTACGCGGAAGGGGTGCAGGAATTTCATCCGGGTCAGGGTCAGCAGCGCCAGGCCGATCACTGTTACAAAAGTGATCCACGGCGATGGCGCAATGATGTACAGGCACAGTGCAACCACGTTCCATGCGGCGGGGAAACCCTGGAAATAGTTGTCCTTGCTTTTCATGTTGACGTTGCAGAAACAGAACAGCGAGGACACCAGAATCAGCGACACGGTCAGCAATAGCGTGTAGTCCGGCAACGGGACATAGCGATAAATGAACAGCGCTGGAATGAACACGTAGGTCAGGTAGTCGATGACCAGATCGAGGATCGAGCCGTCGAAGCTCGGCAGCACCGATTGCACGTTGACCTTGCGCGCCAGCGCACCGTCCAGCCCGTCGACGATCAGGGCCACGCCCAGCCACAGCAGGCACGTGGTCGGCTGGTTATCGAGCAGGGCGAGCGTCGCCAGGAAGGCCGTGACCACGCCGGTCGCGGTAAATCCATGGGCTCCCCATGCCTTGAGCCTGGCGATGTGTAGCGTCGATATCATCACGGGAGCATTCTCCGGAAAATGAAGCTGCCAGTCATCGCCTTCGGCATCGAGGGCGCCGACAGGCCGGGTCGGGTTGCAGGTATCGACCGGGTCTGCGGGAAGAAGGTTCACCACCTAACAATCTTAGCTGCGTCGCAGCAAAAGACTGCGCAAATATCGGTGTCTTCGCGTACCGGCATGTCGGCCAAACGGTGGTAGCACAATTGCAGGCGAGGACTATCGTTGTCTGACCGGATCATTCCCTTGGAGGAGGACGTCGTCATGAACACCAGCGATCTGCTCGAACAATTACTGCGGGCCGGCCAAGGCTCGATGTCGCAACAGGGCGGCGCGGGGATGTCGTCTCAAGGCGGCCTGGGCGATCTGGGCGGATTGCTCGGCGGCCTGTTGGGCGGGGGTGGCGGTTCCAGCGCAGGCTCGGGGGCAATGGGAGGGCTGGGCGGTTTGCTTGGTGGCTTGCTGGGCGGTGGCTCCTCGATGGGCGGCATGCCGCAGGGCCGTTCCGGCGGCGCCAACTATGCCGCACTGGCATCGCTGGGGATGATGGCGTTCCAGGCGTATCAGGCCTGGCAAAGCAGTCAGGCTGCCCAGCAACAGTCGGCGCCACGGCAGGCGGTGCGCACGGTGGACATGCTCGCCGGCCCCGAGGTCGAGGAGCACAGCCATGCGATCCTGCGTGCACTGATCGCGGCGGCCAAGGCCGATGGCCGGATCGACGACGCCGAGAAACAGATGATCAGCGCTGAAATTGGCCGCCATACCGATGATCCGCAATTGCAGCAGTGGCTCGATGATGAAGTCGCCAAACCGCTGGACCCCGCCGAGGTGGCGCAGTCGGCGACCGACTCAGGGATGGCCGCCGAAATGTACCTGGCCAGTCTGATGGTGGTGGGCGATCAGCAGGGTGACGAACGCAATTACCTGGACGAACTGGCGGCGGCGTTGAATATCGATCCCGATTTGCAAGTGCACCTGGAGCAACAGGCCAGGGGCGGTGCTGTTTGAGCGCGTAGCCCAGACATTCAGTGTCCGGTCTTGCGCTATCGCGAGCAGGGCTTGCTCCCGCATCGAAACCATTTCCCTTGTGGGAGCGAGCCCTGCTCGCGAAAAACGATAACGCGGTCAACCGGTTGATGTACCGTCCGGCTTCGGTATCAGGAACGTCACGTCATAACGCTCGGCCACCTCGAATATCCGCGTCAGGTCCTGCGGTACCTTGAGTTGATCCATCGCGGTAAAGAACTGGCCACCACGCGGATCGGAAACCACACCGATCATCTTCGCGGTGCTGCTGACGTTTTTGTAGGCATGCACGGTCCCGGCCGGAATGTGCACGTATCCCCCGGCCGATACGGTGGTGGATTTGCCTTCGACGGTCACTTCGACCTGGCCGTCGATCACATAGAACGCCTCGTCCCAGGGGTGAAAGTGCGGGGGTGGGCCGCCACCTTGCACGCCTTCCTGAATATGCATTTCGAAAGGCTTGCTCAAGTCGCCTCCGGCAAGGACCGTGATTGCCTCGCCAACGACGTTGACCGGCGGTGCAGGCGCCTTAAGGACGTGAATCGTGCGCATGACGGATCTCCGCGAATAAAGCAGCACCGGCAAATTGTAAGCCTTTGAGCGTCCACTGAATGGCACAGCCCGGGCCGTCTGTCCGGGGCGGCCCATGCCAATGGAATTGAAGAAGACCCGACAGACGAACACCGCCGAGATGCGGCGGCGGATGGTATGAAATAGAGCGTGTTTTTCATGACAGCCTGCGCCATGTGCGCAGGCTGTCATAGGGCTTTGGCCCTTACTTGATGAACGTCTGGAGGTCAGAGTTCAGTTTGTCGATCGCCGCCTTGAAGTCCTGCGCGGTGACTTTCTGGCTTTCGTTCGACAGTTGCTTGCCGAACACCTTGCGCACAACCCTGGCCACGGTCTGGTTGTTTTTCGCGTCGATGAATTCGGCCTCGATATACAGTTCGGTGTCCTGATCCCGATGCCCGGTGGCAGCCTGGGTGGCCCCGACGACAGCGGCGATGGGCACCACTTCATACCACTTCATGCCTTCGTTCGAGGCGCTCACACCCGTGATGGCCGCGCGCATGATCAAGGTTTTCGCACCGGCCGGCGCCGCGCTCGGGCTGGAAACCACCCGGTACTTCTGTCCCAGCGTCGTTTTCGCCCGGTTGGTCATGTAGTTCTGGATGTCATTGAGCGTCTGCTGGTTGACCCGCTCGTTGGGTTTGGGTGCCGGATAGAGTTCAAGCTTGTTGAACGCCACCGTGTCATACGCATTGGGGTTCCACGACGGGCTCACCCAGCGCATCGCGGTACCGCCGCTGGGCGTGGTGACTTCCTGCAGGTTGTTGTAGTTGGACAGATAGCCGGAGTATTGCTCCTTCTCGGTCACTTTGGAGGTGCATCCGCCGAGCAGGAGCCCGGTCAATGCGGCGCCGATGAGCAAGTTTCGGGACAGGTTCATAGTGCTGTGTGCTCCTTGGATAAAATCATTGTTTCGTCGGCAGGTTTCAGAAGCGCCATGTCATGTTTCCGGTCAGTGCTTGAATCCAGGCATTGTCGAACTGACCGCTGATTCGATTGCCCGAGGTGGATTTGGTCTGGTCGACCGGCATGTCGCCAAGCCAGACCATGGCCCAACTGACGTTGACGTCGGTGTCCTTGTTCAGAGCATAGGTGGCGCCTGTCGCAATGCGCCAGGATTCACCCATCGGAATGAGAACGCTGCGATTTTTGTCCGTGACGGCACTGCTGTCGTAGGCCATGCCGAAATTCCACAGCAGTTGTTTGGTGGCCTGGTATTGCGCGCCAAGGGACAGATGCCAGGTGTCCTTGAAGCCGGCGTCGACCGATTTCGATTGCGCACCCAATGCGGTGGTGTCGACCTGAACACCGATTTGCCCGAACTCCGACCAGTCCTGCCAGTTGGCCGATGCCAACAAGGCCCATTGCGGGTCCAGTTGCTGGAACAGGCTCAAGGTGAGGGTTTGCGGCACCGTCGTGTCGAGCTTGGTTTTAGTGCCATTGAGGCGGTCCAGCAACGGGCCGTCGCCCTTGACGCTCAGGTTATCTTCAAAGTTCAGATCGACTTTGCTGGTATAGGTCAGGCCGATACGCGTCCCGGGCTGGGGTGCATAGATCACCCCGACGTTGGCGCCCCAGCCCCAGGCGCCGTCCTCGTACTTGTATTGGCCGTCACCGCGGTCGGCCAGGCCAAAGGGTGAGCGGTCGATGGCGGTTTGCGCTTGCAGCATGCCGTACATGGCCTTGACGCCCAGGCCCACCGACCATTGCTCGTTGAAGCGATAAGCCACGCTGGGCACCAGGGACAAACCGAGCAGGCTGGAGTTTTGTGAGAAGTAGCGCCCCGACCAGTCGTTGTCGTAATTGACCGCCAGACCGAAGTCGCCGTACTGGCCGAAACCTACGCTCCAGTGATCGTCCAGTTCATGGGTGATGAAAAAGCTGCCGCCGGGGATCGGGTCCAGGGCATTGCCGGCACCGGTGCCCGACACATTGGTATCGTCGTCGCGATCGAACTTGAGGTTGCCGTAGAGTACTTGCAAACCGGCGGTGATCTGTGTGCCCGACAGGTAACTCATGCCCGCCGGATTGCTGGCAATCGTCGAGGGACCCTGGGCCCGGGCCGCGGCACCGGCGTTGGCGAGGCCGGCGTTATCGGTGCCGATTTCATAGAGCATGATGCCGCCTGCAAAGGCCTGCTGACAGCACAGGGTGAGCAAGGTAGCGGCGGGCAAGACAGACAGTTTTGGCGACATGACGTTACTCCCCCCGAGGGTGCATCAAATTCGTTGTCTCCCGGGAGAAGAGCGTAGGTTTTAATCACCAAAAAGCCAGAAACTGCCCCATAACCTGCGCAATTGCTTCAATGGTGAAGGGCAATCGGCCCTTGCAGCGTGAGAAAAGACGGCGAGCGGGGCCCGCCGTCTTGTGGCGGATTATCTGCCGGCAGCACCTGCCAGCAGCGGTGCCATCTGTTCGTCGGTCAATGCCGCGTGGACCTCCATGTTCATGAGATCGCTCCACTCCAGCACCCATTTCTGGATCGGTATCACATCACTGGCCTCGGCAATGCCGAAACCCGCCGAGCCACCGACAGCGTGCCAGCGTCCCTTCATCGTGACGCCCGCGGGTGGCGCTCCCTTTGTCTTGAGAAAACGCTCGATTGCAGCGTTGCGGTTATCCGGGCTGATCGACCAACTGACGATGAATAACATCGGCCACCTCCTGTTGCTCATTGGCGCCCGATTTTCCAGGCGTGCCTGGCTGGCACCGGGGCCAGGCTCGCGCACGGTTTCCAGTTCGGTCCCTTCTGGCATGCAGCGACAACTCCCAAGTGAAGGCATAGCAGCATGCTGCACGGCCTGTACGACCGCTGATCCTCTTGCCAGGGGTTTTGGCGATGGTCGGTGCTTGCCTGTTTCACCACCGAAACATGGGCAGGGGACGCAGTGGGGAGCGGATCAATTGCCGCATGGAAAGCCGGATCAACATCGCGTGAAAGCCGTGATCGGGAAAGCTCGATTGCACGGCCTTGATGAATGTTCCCGACAGGCCGAAACGCACCAGTCCCAGGGATACATCGACCAGATCGGCTTGCCTGAACGGCTCGACGGTTGCCGCGTACATGGATCGGTAAGGTCGCACCTTGTGGTGTTCCAGAATCAGGGCAGTGACTTCGTCCTTCAGGTCCTGGCGGTGCCGCGTGTCCAGATAATCCGCGGCCAGACTGATCGAAGGTGGCAGGTAGTCGAGGGTGTTGTCGGTCCAGATGCCCAGGTCATGAAACCCCGCCGCGATCTGTACGGCTTCATCGGGCAGGGTTTGGCTGCCGCGCAGTGCGCAGTAGAAATTGAGCACCCGATAGATGTGATTGCGGTAACCCTGCAGATCGTTGCCGATGGCCAGCGCGAACGAAGTGAGTATTTCGTCGGTGACGGGGAATTCCAGAAGTGGGCTCATCATGCATCACGCAGCAGGTCGTTGGCGTTGAGCACGTCGTAGAGAATTTCCGGGCGCTTTTCCATGGCACGGCGGATGGCAGCCGGGATCGATGCACGGGTTTTGCGGCACAGTCCCGGCAGTTCGCCGACCTGGATACCAATGCCGCGCAGGGTCCGCACTTCGTTGAAGCCAGGCGCTATGTCGACGCGGATGCCCAGTTGCTCGAACATCCGCCGCTGCAGGTGCTCAAGGTCCTTGAAGCTGGAAAGGTTCTCCAGGCGTTCGATCAGGCGCTTTTCTTCCGCACGGGTCAGAAACAGGATGCGCACGTCCGCCCCCGGTGTTTCCAGCAACGGGTCGCGCCCGCAATCGCAGGCACCGGGCGGGCAGGGTTGGCGGATCGGCGCAGAGTGGGTCATGGTGTTCAATCATAGAGCGTGGTGGTTGGGTTTGCCCATAGGTGATTCATTGGCCATTGGACCTGCTCCAGGCGGCCATCCGACGATGGCGGCCTGACAGCCGATTTGATTTTCGCGGGTTTACTCATACCACTGTAGGAGCCAGGCTTGCCGGCGAAGGCGATCTCAGGTACGCCTTCGCCGGCAAGCCTGGCTCCTACAACGTAGTTCTGCGCCCAAAAATGTGGGAGCTGGCTTGCCAGCGATGGCGACCAGACAGCCAACCCGATTTTGCGGCTGTTCCCCATCCCAATGTGTGAGCAAGCAATCCCGCCCACACAGGCTTGCTCTTGAACCTCTATTTGATGACCAGCAATCGATAGACCCCGCCCTCGGCTTCGATGCCATGGGTGTCATGGGTAAAGCCCGGAAAGGATTTGTCGAACGCTTCCAAAGCTTTGAGGTAGGCCAGGAAGGGCCCGTGCGCAGGTCCTGCGTTTTCCCCCGGCATCAACAAGGGAATGCCAGGCGGATAGGGCACGATGCCCGTGGCGACGACGCGTCCGGCGGCTTGATCGAGCGTCACCCGTTCGATGTCGTTGCGCACCAGTTTTTCGTAGGCCTGCACCGGACTGAGTACGGCTGTGGGGAGCAGGCCGAATGCCTGGGCCATGGTGGCGGTGGTCTTGTGTGTCTTCATTGCGGCGAAGATGTCGTCCGCCAGGTTCTTGAGGCCCATGCCGGCGTACCGTGCCTGGTTGGCGGCCAGCAGGTCCGGCAGGCACAGCTCCAGTTCGAGGTTGGCGTCATAGTCGCGCTTGAAGTCGAGCAGGGCGTTGACCAGCGTGCCCCATTTGCCTTTGGTGATGCCGATGGAGAACAGGAACAGGAGGGTGAAGTCCGTGGTTTTCTCGACGACGATGCCCTGACGGCCCAGGTACGCCGACAGCACGCACGCCGGGATGCCCGAGTCCAGCAGGTTGCCGTCGTCGCCCATACCGGGGCTGAGCACCGAGACCTTGATCGGGTCCAGCATGCAGTAGCCGTCCTCGATGTCGCCGAAGCCGTGCCAGACCTCGTTCGGGTGCAGGACCCAGCAGTTCGGCTCGGTCTTGAGCCGCACCGGGTCCACTTCGTGGAAGGGGACCTGGGCATTGTCCACGTGCACGGTCGGTGGCTGCCAGCAGGTGAAGAACCAGTCGCCGTTGCTCTGCATCTGGTGGTGCATGCGCGAGATGACCTGGCGGAAGGACACCGCTTCTTCGATGGATTCGCCGGTGAGAATCTGCCCGCTGGGGGCTTCCATCATGGCCGAGCTGACATCGCAGGAGGCCATGATTGCGTAATTGGGCGAGGTCGAGGCGTGCATCATGAACGACTCGTTGAATCGTGCATGATCGATCGGGTTGCGACCATTGCGTACGTGAATCATCGAGGCCTGGGACAGCGCCGCCAGCAACTTGTGGGTCGATTGCGTGGCGAACACGGTCGGCCTGGAATCATCATGCTCGTCCGGGCTGCCATGCATGGCGAAGCGCTCGCGATACAAGGGGTTGAAGCGCGCATAACCGTACCAGGCTTCATCGAAATGCAGACGGTCGACGCTCTGGCCGAGCAACTGCTCGACACGGGTGACGTTGTAGGTCAGGCCATCGTAGGTGGAGTTGGTAATGATGGCGTGGACCGGCGTTGGATCGATGTCGGGCGTGACCAGCGGGTTGTTGGCGATGGCTGTTTTCACCGCTTCGCTGGCCAGGGTCTGCGGCAGGATGGGGCCGATGATGCCGTAGCGGTTGCGTGTCGGCACCAGATAGGTGGGGATGGCGCCGGACAGGGTCATCGAGTGTTCCGCCGATTTGTGGCAATTGCGGTCGCACAGGGCGATCTGGTTGCGCGTGACACTGGCCATCAGGATGACGCGGTTGGAGGTCGACGAACCGTTGGTGACGTAATAGGTGCGATGTGCGCCGAAGATCCTGGCGGCATACCGTTCGCCCTGACCGATAGGACCGCTGTGATCGAGCAACGAGCCCAGCTCGCCGACGGAAATCGACAGGTCCGAACGCAGCAGGTTTTCGCCGAAGAACTCATAGAACGCGCGCCCGGCGGTGCTCTTCAAGAATGCAGTGCCACCGGCATGGCCGGGGGTGTGCCAGGAGTATTCATAGGTGCGTGAGAACTTCAGCAGTGCACCGAACATGGGTGGAAGGGCAGCCTGGCGATAACGCTCGATGGCCGCCAGGATACGTCCACTGAGGAAGCGGCTGGTGTCTTCGGGCAGCCAGATGAAGTCGTCTGCGTGCTGCATGACCGACAGCGGAATGCTCGACACGGTGCTGCGGTCACTGATCAGGAACACCGGTACGCGCGTGTTGCGTTCGCGCAGGCTGGTCAGCAGTTTCAGGCATTGCTGGTGGCCTTCGCTGGTGTCCATTTCCCAACTGAGCAACACACATTGAATGGCCGGGTCGGCGCGCAGGATCGAGTTGGCGTCACTGAGGCTGTCCGAGGCCAGGACCCGAATGGCACGCTCTTCCACATCGCTGATCAACTGGTTCAGGGCACGACCGAAAACGCTGCGATTGTCGGGTGAGTCGCAGACCAGCAGCGCCAGCTTGCCGAGGGTTTGACTGTGTTCCGTCATGCCTGGATCTCCCTTTTTACGTAACGCACTTTATGGGCCGGGACCGGCTCGGCAGTGAGGTGCTGCGCGTTGACGGTCTGCGTCGGTACGCTGTTATTGAGGGCTTCGAGACGAATCAGGCGGTTGTTGACGAAACCGAATACCGTGAAGCCGAAAATCGTCGCCAGGCCGCCGAGCATCAGCGCCTGCTCGCCGGAGCTGAACAGCGCCAGATAGCTGTAGGCCGCCGCCACCCAGGCGACGATGTTGGTCATCAGCGCCTTGGCGGGCGGCACACTGGAGACCTTCTGCAGCGTCATCAGGGCTGCCATGGACAGGATGTACGGCACCAGGTTGGTGACCACCGCCAGGTTGACCAGGATGTCGAATTGCTTGCTCAGGTCCGGACTGATGGTCAGCAAGGCCAGTGCGGTCTGTGCGGCCAGCAACACCAGCATGCCCACAATGGGTGTACCGGCCTTGTTGGTGATGGCGAAGACCGACAGGAAATAACCGGTATCCGCCGAGCTTTTGTACACCTGGGCGATGGTGAACTGCCAACCCAGCAATGAGCCGATGCAGGCCAGTACCATCAGGCCCATCACGATGTCACCGATCAGCGGGGTGAACATCTTGGCGAAGACCAGCCCGAATGGCGCGGTGGAAGCCGCCAGCTCGGGATTGTCGACGATGCCGGCAATGACGTTGGTGGACACGATGTAGATCACGGCCGCGCCAAGGGTGCCGCCCAGCACGGCGATGGGCACGTTCTTTTCGGGGTTTTCCACGGCATCGGTGTTGGCGCAGGCCGACTCCAGACCCAGGAACGCCCACAGGGTAATGGCGACCGACGCGTTCGCCGCTTCGAACCAGCCCCTGCCATGGGGGTTCCAGCCGGCGGCATAGATGCTGCTGTCGAACCAGAACCAGCCAACGGTCGACACCAGCACCACCGGTGCAATCACACCCCAGACCGTGACCGCGCCGATCCGGCCGGTAATGCGTGCGCCACCGAAGTTGGCGAAGGTGGTCAGCCACAACAGCGCAATGGTCGCGAGCCCCACCTGTATTGAATCCAGGTGAATGTGAAACAACTCCTGGGTGTAGCCCACCGCCGTAATGCTGATCGCCACGTTGGCAATCAACAGCGACAGGCCATAGGTGTAGTTGGTCAGGTAGTTGCCGGCCTTGCCGAAGGTGTATTCGGCATAACCGCCCATGCCGCCGGTTTTGCGGCTGAGCATGCCGCAACGGGCAAAGGCATAGGCCAGTGCCAGCGAGCCGGTGGCGGTCACCAGCCAGGACAGAATGGAAATGGCGCCCACTTCGGCCAGTTTCGACGGCAACAACACAATGCCCGAGCCCAACATGTTGACGGCGGTCAGCATGGTCAGTTGTCCAACGCTCATCTTTTTCGCGACGGCCATGGGTTTGCCTCACTGTGTGGCACAAGTGAGGGTTAGCTATAGCAAAGGATTGTCATGCCGCAAGCCAAGGCCTCCCGTTCGCCTGCCGGGGCGGGGTTTTGCAATCAAGGCATTATGCTGGCCCCCGGACGTCTCGCCTGTCGCCAGAATCGCTTGAATTTCAGTCGGTTAGGTGAAGTGAAAAATGCGTAATGTTTGGGTCGCGCTGGCCTCGCTCAGCGTTGCAGGCCTTGCAGTTACTGCCCAGGCCAGGGAACTGATGCCCAATGATCGTTACATGTGCAGTTGGGGCGCGGGGACGGCGGCAAGGGCACAGGAGCTCAAGTTGTCCGGCGTTTCACTGTATGCCGCGCGACAGAAAATCCAGGCCTACAAGTTTTCCAAGCCATGGATGCGCATGATGGCAATGGGGATTACCGAGCAGACCTACGACAGCCCCACGCGATTCAAGCCTGAGGCTGTTCGCGAGAGTTTTTACAACGACTGTGTGAAGTACAAGCTGGCGCGCAAGTAAGGGGCGACGCCATCGCGGGCAAGCCCGCTCCCACAGTGACCGCGTTGAACGCAAATCACGCGAACGCCATTGAACCCGTGGGAGCGGGCTTGCCCGCGATGGCGGCAGCGAAATCAATGCAGTGACCTTTGTCGGGATCGGGCACCTTGTCGTGCCACGCCGTCTATAGTGATAACCCGGTCCGGCAGCCGCTATCGGTTGGTCCCTGCCGGGACGCGAACGACAGTTAAAAGCTGATTCACCTGAATTTTGTGAACCCCATTTCAATCAGGAGATCATCATGACCCAGCTCGATAAAGTTCTGTACACCGCCAAGACGCACACCACCGGCGGCCGGGATGGCGCTTCGCGCAGCTCCGACGGCATTCTGGACATCAAGTTGTCGTCCCCCGGCGCGGGCGGTGGTGGCACCAATCCGGAACAACTGTTCGCTGCTGGCTGGTCCGCCTGCTTCATCGGCGCGATGGGCGTGGCGGCCAAGGAAATGAAGGTTGCACTGCCCAAGGATGTGGCCGTCGACACCGAAGTCGACCTGGGCACCAATGAAGGTGGCTATCTGCTGCAGGCGCGACTCAACGTGAGCCTGCCGGGACTGGATCGCGAAACTGCACAGAAACTGGTGGAAACCGGGCACAAGTACTGCCCGTACTCCAAGGCAACGCGCAATAACATCAATGTTGTGGTCAAGCTCGTTTGAACTGAAGAAAGTCCTGTCACGCACAGGAGCTAGGTCGCTCCGCGCGGCGCACCGACGATGTTTTCGAATGCGCCGCGTTCCTGCCGTGACAGCGCGTTATCGTTGACGGCCATCGTCGGAACGCCGCCCGGAGCAGGCTCGCTCCCACAGTATTCATATGCATTTCGTTAACAGTGTTTGTCCATCCGGACGATTTTTCGCGCCGGACCAAACACCTAGCATCGTCTCTACCGAACGAACCAAAGCCATTGGTTTGCGAGGTGCAAACAAGCCACCTTGAACGAGACGGTGAACCCCATGAAGATTTCGACAATCGCGATTTTCCTTGCACTCGGTTGTATCGGCACCCAGGCCCTTGCCGAAGAAAGCCATGCAAAGACACAGGCCAACAAGCCGCCCATCGAAACCTATCGCTATGGTTCGGAACTGGACATCAAGAAAGTCATTTCCGTGACGGATGTTCCGCCAGAGTGCGGTCCGGTGTCGGCGCAGATGACCTATGAAGATTCGCAGGGTCAACGGCATACCCTGCAGTATCAGGTATTGGGCACCGGTTGCTCGAACGGTTGAACACTGTGCCGAAGGTGGAGGGTCGACACTCCAACCGGGCGGCACAGAAGGCGTCTAAAGGCCGTTGATGTTCCTTGATGAACCGGCCATTTTTTCATCGCTGGCCAACAACCCGGGAATGCAGTCCTTGAGAAACTCCACCCAGGTTTTTATTTTCGCATCGACGAATTTTCGCGAAGGGTAGATGGCAAACAGGTTCAGCTCTTCGAAATGGTACTGCGGCAATACCCGCACCAGCGTTCCGGCCTTGAGGCCTGCAACGGCGGACGCAATCGGCTGAATGCCGATCCCCATGCCCTGTGTAATGGCGACGGTCATGGCATCGGCGGTATTGACGTGGAAGGGCGACACCGGCGTGTTGACGGTCTCCATGCCCTGCGGCCCTTCGAACACCCAGCTTTCCACCGGCATGACCGTGTTCACGAGCCTGAGGCAATCATGTGTACTCAGGTCGCCCGGCGTGTCCGGCGTTCCGCGTCGCTGCAAGTACGTCGGCGAGGCACAGAGAATGCTGTAGGTGATGCCGAGTCGCTGGGCGACAAACCCGGAGTCGGGCAGGTCCCGCGCCAGCACGATCGACATGTCAAAGCCTTCCTCCAGCAAATCGGGCAGTCGGTTGGTCAGGGTCAGATCGAACATGACTGACGGATGAGTCTCGCGGTATTTGGCAATGGCGTCGATCACGTAATGATTGCCAATGGCCGACATCGCGTGGATCTTCAGACGCCCCACCGGCGTGATCTGGGCGGTGCCTGCTTCCTGTTCCGCTTCGCGCACCTCTTGCAGAATCTTCTCGCAGCGTTGCAAGTAGCGCACGCCAGCCTCGGTCAGGGCCAGGCGCCTTGTCGTACGGTTGATCAGACGGGTCTGCAACCGCGTTTCCAGGCTCGATATCGCCTTGGACACATTGGTCGTGGTGGTCTCCAGCAGCCCGGCTGCCGCCGTGAAACTGCCGCTTTGGGCCACCGCCGTGAAAAACCGCATGGTCTGGAAAACGTCCATCGTTTTCACCTCAAGGGACACGTCAAACATGACAGGAGTGGCCCGGGGACTGAGCGGCCGACTCCGAAAAAGGAGCGGCGCCATGGCGGGCCGCTCCGGTGACGAGGTTCAGATCTTGCGCGGGATAAAGCCGGGAACCCCGGTTTCGACCACCGAGTTGAAGCGTATCCGGGTCGTGATGTCTTGCCGGATTTCCTGCATGGCCCGATGGGGCAGGGTCGAAATGTCGATGTTTTCGCGGATGTGGCTCAGTGTCGCCGACGTGGTCAGGAACGCCACGCCGCGTTGTACCGCCCAGGCCAGCGCCACCTGCGCCGGGGTCTTTTGCAAGCGCCGGGCGATGCCAGTGATCACCGGTTCCTCCAGCACGTTGGGTTCCATGCCATGCCCGAGCGGGGCGAAGGCCAGAACGACGATGCCGTGCTGTTGGCAAAATTCGAGCAGTTCCCACTCCGGCAGGTAAGGGTGGGACTCGACCTGCACAACCGCCGGTTTGATCCGCGCCACGGCGACAATCTCTTTCAATGCCTCCAGGGTGATATCGGACAAGCCGATGGACTTGCAGCGGCCTGCATCCACCAGACCTTCGAGCGCCCGCCAGGTGTCGATCAGCGTCACGCCCGAGTCATAACGCACATGGCCGAAAACATCCCTGGGGTCCTGATCGTCACCGGGTTCGAAGGCAAAGGGCGTGTGGATCAGATAACAATCGATGTAATCGACCTGAAGCCGGCGGCAACTGGCTTCGAAGGCCGGTAAAACGCGCTCGGGGCGATGGTTGGTGTTCCACAGTTTGGTGGTGATGAACAGCTCTTCGCGGCGTGCGTTGCCCGCGTCCATGAACGCTTGCAGGGCAACGCCGACGGCTTCTTCGTTGCGATAGCGTTCGGCGCAATCGAAATGGCGGAAGCCGGTTTCCAGCGCCAGGGTGATCGCCTGGGTGGTCACGCTCAGGTCCTTGAACAGGGTGCCGAAGCCAACGGCGGGCATCTGTCCGGAACCGTTGTTCAGCGGAAATTTCGTTTCGCGAAGTTCGTCGTGAAAGGCTTCGTATGACATGTATTGGCTCCACTCTGCGGGGCCACTGACGCGGGTGCGCAAGTGGCCATTGGCTGATCAGGTACTGAAAAAAATTATTGATAGGCGGTGTTGCGGGTTTCGCTGCTGGCCAGGCGTTGCTCGAACACACCGGCACTGTTGCCGCCCAGGGCCACGAACAACTGCACCGTGTCCAGATACTGCGCAGTCTTCACGCGGATGTTGCCGAGCAAGGCTTGCTCGTAGGCGCGTTCGGCCTCCAGTACCTGGAGGATGCTGTTCTCGCCCTGGGCATAGGCTTGCTGGTTCAGGTGAAAGCTGGTTTCGGCGGCACGCAGCGCGTCGTCCTGCGCACGATGTTCTTCGGCGTCATGGTTGATGGCCTGCAGCGTGTCGGCGACCTGGCCGAACGAACTGATGACGGTCTGCTGGTAACCGGCGAGCGTTGCGTTGTAACCCTCGACAGCCGCCTGGCGTTCGGCCTTGAGGGTGCCGCCGTTGAAAATGGGGCCGGCGATTCCCGCCGCGAAGCCCCACAGCGCCGCGCCACCATTGCCCGATGCCGCCTGGGCCAGGGAGGCCGACAGCGTCACGCGCGGGTAGAGATTGGCGGTCGCCACGCCCACGGCGGCGCTGGCGATGTGCAGCTGCGCTTCGGCCTGGCGCACGTCCGGACGATCATGGGCCAATTCGGAGGGCAGGCTGACAGGTACGTTGGCCGGCAAGGTGAACTCGGCCAGGTCGAAGTCCGGCGCGGTCCAGTCGCCGGGGCCCTTGCCCGTCAGGATCGACAGCGCATGGCGGGCCGCATCGCGCTGCTGAGCCAGGGGCGGCAACAGCGTGCGGTCCTGGGCCAGGCGTGTCTCGGCCAGGGAAACATCGATCTGTGTGGTAGTGCCGTTGAGGTGCGCCGCGCGTACCAGTTCGAGGTTTTTCGCGTCGTTGGCCAACAGTTTTTCCACGGCCTGCATCTGCGCGTTCGCCGAGGCCACCAGCAAGGCCTGGCTGGCAACGTTGCCGGTCAGGGTCAGGTACGCCGCTTCGTAACGGTGTTTTTGCAGATCGCTGAAGGCTTGTTGCTCTTCGATCTGGCGCTTGTTGCCACCGAACACGTCCAGGTCGAAACCGACCCGTGGGCCGATCGCATAGAAGTTGTTGACGGAAGGCTCCTTGGCGTTGTGGACCCGTTCGCGGCCGGCAGTGGCGCCGAAGTCCACCTGCGGGTACAGCGCACCTTGCGCCGCGGCCACGGACGAGGCCGCCTGGCGAATGGTCGCGTCGGCGGCGATCAGTTCAAGGTTGCCGTCGATGGCGCGGTGCATGAGCTGGTCGAGTTTGGGCGAGCGCAAGCTTGACCACCATTGACCGCTGACTTTGCTGCCGAGCGTAATGCGCTGCTCGCTGCCCTGGCCAAGGCGCTGCTCGGCCTGTGGGTCGTAATGTTGTGACGCGCTCGCCGCCGGGGACTGGAAGTCGGGACCGACGGTGCAGGCGGAAAGAAACACCAGTACCGACAATGCGCTGAGTTTGGCTGTAATAGGCGTTTGGAAACGTTGACTGGATTTCATTTGGCAGACTCCACGAAAACTAGTTGGTCGCAACGGGTTTGCGAAGAAAGACAATCAGCGGGCTGACCACCAGCATCGCCACCATCAAAATCTTGAACTGATCGATCACGGCGACAAACGCCGCCTGGTGGGTGATCAGGTGGTTAAGCCCTTCCACCGTCGGCAGCGGTAAGGAGGCTGTACCGAAACGCGCCGCGGCGCTGAAGGGCGTTACGTTGCTGGCCAGCGCCAGGTGCATCGCCTGGGTGTTGTTGAAGAAGTAAATCTGCACAACCGCCACGCCCAGGGTGCTGCCGTACACACGCAACAAATTGAAAATGCCAGTGCCTTCCGGGCGCAGCGGGGGAGCGAGTGTGCTGAACGCCACCTTGGCCAGCGCCGCCATCGACATGCCGATGCCGATCCCCTGGATGGCGCCGGCAATCGCTACGGGCGACCAGTCCATCAGCGGTGAAAAGCCGAGCATCAGCCAGTTGGCGAAGATCACCGCACCGACTCCCGCCGCCACGAAAAACCGGCGGTCGAAACGCTCCGGAATTCGGCCCATCAGCAGGAATGCGCCGACCATGCCCGCACCGCGCGGCAGGGTCATGGCACCGGTGGTGTCCGGCGGGTAGCCGAGAATTTCGTCGAGCATCGGTGACGTCAGTGCCATGGTCGACAGCAGCACGAAACCGATGGCGAAGAAGATGATCGTCGACAGCACGAAGTTGCGATCGGCGAGCAGGCTTTTGTTCAGGAAGTGCACCTTGCGAGTCAGTACATGCACGATGAACAGGTACAGACCCAGGCCACAGGCCAGTGCCTCAATCCAGATCTCCGGTGAGTCGAACCAGTCCATGCGTTCACCGCGGTCGAGCAGGATTTGCAGGCTCATCAAACCCAGGGTGAAGCTGCCGAAGCCGAAGAAGTCGAACGACGGCGCCTTGTCGGCTTTTTTCTCGGCAAGCAGTAACGCCACGATGAGGAAGATGTACGCCGACAACGGCAAGCTCACGTAGAAGATCGGACGCCAGTCGAAGTGCTCGGCGATCCAGCCGCCGATACTCGGGCCGGTGGCGATGCCCAGGAGCACAATGGCCGTGAAGGTCGCACCGAACTTCATGCGCTTCTCGGGCACCAGCGTTTCCATGGCGATCGCCATCGACAGGGGCGCCAGCACACCACTGGCCAGGCCCTGGACAATGCGTGCGCCGATGAACTCCTGCGGCGTTTCGGCCAGCGTGGCGAGCCACAATCCGAACATGAAGACCGCCAGCGCGCTCAGATACACGCGCTTGACGCCAAAGCGTGCGGCCAGCCACTGGGCGACAGGCGTGGTGATGGCGCTCGCCGCCAGGTAGGCGGTGAAAATCCAGCCGGCCTGGTCATCGGTCATCGACAGGGTGCCTTGAATCAGCCTGAGCACCGCGTTCGGAAGCGGCAGGTTCGCCGACTGCATGTAAGTCGCCAGCAGTACGGCCAACCGCAACGAGCGTGCAGCGTCGGAGCCGGGGGTTGCAGCCGAATGGGCGTTCATCACGAGTTACCCGCGGTCAACAAGGATTTGAGTGGGTACCACCAGGGCGAGCGATGGCCGGTGTCGACCTTCACTGTTGCGCTGGTGCCCGAGAAAAGCTGTATGGCCGGGTCCGCGTCATCCAGTTCCAGGCGAACCGGCACCCGCTGGACCACCTTGACCCAGTTGCCCGTGGCGTTTTCCGGTGGCAGCAGGGAGAAATCCGATCCGGCACCGGGGCTCATGCTGGTGACATGGGCCTTGAATACGCGGTCGGGGTAGGTGTCGATGCTGATGGTCGCTTCCTGGCCCGGGCGCATGTGCGTGACCTGGGTTTCGCGAAAGTTGGCCTCGACCCAGATTTCGTGATCGGAAATCAGCGCGAAGGCCGGCGCGCCGTTGTTGAGGAAGTTGCCGACCTGCAAGTCGTCGACCTTGGCGACGATGCCGTCGGCCGGCGCCTGGACGGTGGCGTAAGAAAGGTGCAGTTGCGCTTCATCGAGCTGCGCCCTGGCTTCGCGGACCGCCGGGTGGCTATCGACATCGATGTTCGGGTTGCCGTTCAGGGCCACGACGGTGCTGGCGATCTGCTGTTCTATAGAAGCAATGTGCTGCCGGGAAATTTTGAGGTCGGTTTCCGCGCGCTCGTAAATCGCCCGGGAAACGAATTCGGTGGCGATCAGGGCTTTCTTGCGGGCGAACTCCTTCTGGTCGAAGTCCGCCGACTCTTTGGCCGATTGCAACTCCGCCTGCTGCTGGCGATAGCTGGCCTTGAGGCCATCGATGCGCAGCCGCGCGACATTCAACTGGGCTTCGGCACGATCGATCGCGATCTGCAGCGGCTGGGGATCGATGCGGAACAGCACCTGGCCCTTGTGCACCTGCTGATTGTCCTCGACAGCGATCTCCACGACTTGCCCGGAAATCCTGGCATTGATCGAAGCCTTGGCCACACGGGCGTAGGCATTGTCAGTGCTGACGA
Organism: Pseudomonas sp. NPDC089569; assembly: GCF_050280625.1. Taxonomy (NCBI): domain Bacteria; kingdom Pseudomonadati; phylum Pseudomonadota; class Gammaproteobacteria; order Pseudomonadales; family Pseudomonadaceae; genus Pseudomonas; species Pseudomonas sp. NPDC089569. The sequence continues at coordinate 148,515 of NZ_JBNNVQ010000001.1, read as the reverse complement.
AAGCCTCGCCGGCAACATAGTGCGCGTAGCCTGCAGACGCGATGAGGGCGGGTACACCCACCATCAGCCAGGGCCGCAGTTTTTCCTTGAGCGGTTTCTTGATGGGCGATTGGGCCTCGAAGGTCTGCGAAGCCGGGATGTCGAACTGTTTAGTCATGATCGAATACACCTTTAACCGGGAGTTCGGGCCTGCACGGTCGCCTGGCCCCGACGTTGATAAATGTTGTGAGAAAGCAAACCCTGGGCGGTGAGGAGGGTCGCTCCGCCGCCTCTGTTTCGTCGCTGCAGCACCCGATTCGAGCTTCGCTTGAACAAACATGGACCAAGGAATTTGTGGTTCCTTAATTTTGTGCGATGGTGTAAAAATATCCCCTCATTCACCTTCCTGCAAGGATTTTGTACGACATGGCACAAAATAAATCGACAGAAGGCAAAGGCCGCGGCCGGCCACGCGCATACGACCCGCAGACCGCCCTGCAACAAGCGCTGGGGGTGTTCTGGAGTACCGGCTATTCCGGTGCTTCCCTGGACAGCATCGCCACGGCTGCCGGCATGAATCGCCCCAGCCTCTATGCGGCGTTCGGCGACAAACACGCGCTGTACATCAAGGCGCTGGAGCAATATTGGGAATTTGCCGCAGCCGACATGCAGGCTGCGCTCAATGACAAGTCACTGACCCTGAACCAGGCGTTGATGCGTTTCTATGAAGGGCAGTTGTCGATCTATTTCTCGGGCGAAGGCCAGCCGCGTGGCTGTTTTGCCATTGGTACGGCAACCACCGAGGCGGTGGAGGACCCTGAAATACGCGAGGTGCTATCGGACCGGCTCAGCCGGCTGGATGCCGATCTGGAAGTGCGTCTGCGCACTGCCGTCGAGTCCGGTGAATTGAAGGGCGATGTCGACGCCGGCGCGCTGGCAGTGCTCGCATCGTCGCTGCTGCACAGCATTTCGATTCGCGCACGGGCGGGCAAGTCCCGGGCTGAATTGACCGAACTTGCGCGCAACGCGGTCAATGTCATCTGTGGCGAGTGACAGGGTGGTGGGTGAAGGACTCCAGGACATCCTGGCCGAAGGACTTGCGGTGGTTTTTTGCGGTATCAATCCGGGGCTGACTGCCGCCGCCCAGGGGCATCATTTTGCCGGTAGAGGCAATCGCTTCTGGCGCACACTGCATCTGGCCGGATTCACGCCCCGGGAGCTGCGCCCGGAGAACGACCGAACGATCCTGCAGTATCGGTGCGGCTTGACGGCGGTGGTCGAGCGCCCGACGGCACGGGCGGATCAGCTGTCGCGACAGGAGTTTGCCGCTGGCGCAGCGACGTTCGAACAAAAGATCACGCACTATGCGCCACGCTATGTCGCGTTTCTCGGGAAGGCCGCGTATTGCGCGCTCTCGGCGCAGCGAGAGGTGGCGTGGGGGCTGCAACCCAGGACTTTCGGTAATGCAGCGGTGTGGGTGCTGCCCAATCCCAGTGGACGAAATCTCGCGTTTACCCTCGATCAATTGGTCGAGGCCTACCGGGAGCTTCAATGGGCCGTCGGCCAGATTTGAATGCGGACAAATGATCGCAGAGGGACCGAAGGCAGGGTCAATCGTGCGACATGAATCGCGCCGGTTTTCCGCCGTCACGGTTGTCGCCGAGTACAAAAAGGTGAATCTGGCGGGCGTACACAATTACGAGCCGGGGCAAGTCAGCGGTTTGGCGAAAAAATGCAGCCTTTCAAGGCAACTTATGCACCGCGCAGAGCCATTGGCGGTCACCGGCCTCTTGATGTTTGTTTTCAAAAACATCGCTAACTTTCGAAAAGATAACAATAAAGTTTTTGAGCGAACAAGGCGCTGCGGGCCAACACGTAAAACTGCACATTTTTTTGAGAATACAGCCCATTTGCGGATGATAAGTTCATCGTAAGTGGCGATATTTTGACGCGGTTCTCGCCGATTTTATATTTCGATTTATTATCGTGACGAGCTGTTGACGTACTGGCTATGTGCTTATAGGCTCAATTTAACCCGGTAGTAAATTCCTCCATCCGACAAAAAAACTGACCTCTGCGCAGGGAGGCGATGCCATGCATCCGACAGTTGTCATTAAATCCGTTTTGGTGGTGATGGTTCTTGGTAGTGCTGCAACTTTTAACGCGCAAGCGAGCAATTTTGTCAATGAATCTAGTCGCATGGACAGCTCTCGCGACGCCGTGAAGTCCCAGGTTGGTGTAGCGCCTGAAGCGACTTCAGGCAGCGGGCTCATTGCTTATGGCAAGGGGCGTGAGGTGGCTTCCGTGGTCGCCGACACCCATCTGGAGGGTGCGCCATCTGCGAAATCCAATAGTGTCACCCATGAATCACGCTCTACGGGAAGTGTCAAAGTTCCTGCCGGTGACGGTTTAATGGCGTCAGTGTCAAGTGATCAAAGCGTGATTAATCCGGATGCCCGGAGTATTGAATCCAACGGTATATCCACTCAGCAGAAAGCAGTGCCGATTTCTGCGGTTGTATGGTTGTTTTCTTCTGCGTTGTTTGGTTTTGTCGTGGTGGCCAATCGACGCAAAGTATAAGTCTCGGCTTGCGCTTCTGGCGCCAAGTAATTTGCTTCGACAGTAAGTCAGGTTGGTATCCGGGAAGTTACTGATCTTTCTTTAGTAGTGCCGAATATAAATTTGATTCCGGACAACAAGTAGCTTGCAGGGAGGGAGTCGATGGTGGCATTTCGATAGAACAGTAGTTGCAAGGTTATTTGACATGCTCTTTGCCGAGGGCTTGGGTGTGAGTCCAAGCCCTTGTTAAATAATAAAATTTCATTGTACGGGGTGACGAATGAAATTGACCGCCGACAAGTTCGATCAGATGGCCATCTCGCGACGCCTTTACGGTGTAGTGCGAGAAGGTGATTTGACGCTGTTTTTGTGTGACACTCCTTTCAAGGCTACTTAGGCGGAGGGATCCCAATGTTGCGTTTATTGTTACCTGCGCTCTGCGCGCTGGCTGTTTGGCCCAGCATTACCAGTGCCAACGAAAAAAACGCGGCCTACCTGCTCAATCCCGGGGATGTCATTTTCGTTTCCGTCTGGCGTGAGGAAACCCTCAAGGAGGAAGTGCACGTACTTCCCGATGGCAGCATTACCTTTCCACTGGTAGGACGGGTCCAGGTTGCAGGGCTCGATTCTCCGGCAGTCGAAAAAGTCATCGCCCACAAGCTTGAAGAATTCATACCCGATCCGAATGTGAGCGTTGTCGTCAGGGATCCCAAAGGCAACCTCGTCTACGCACAGGGCAAGGTGCTCAAGCCCGGCTCAGTGCAATTGGCAGGGCCGACCGCAGTGCTGCAGGTATTGAGCATGGCCGGTGGACTCGACAAATTCGCCGACAAGGATGGCATCAAGGTCGTGCGTAACAAGCAGGTGCTGCCTGTTAACTACAGCGACCTGATTTCCGGGCGCGACATGTCTACCAATTATGAACTCCAGGCCGGCGATACGCTGGTCGTACCTTAATCTTTCGCGTTGTATTGGGATTTAGCTTGCTTATGTTGCGAACAACCGGGGCTGCGACGGCAATATTGATATTGCCGTGTTCGGGGGCGGCCTACGCTGCCACCTGGCAATCATCCGTAGCAGTGCCTACGACTGTGGAACACGATAGTAATCCTCTACTTATCGACAATAACAACAAGAGGGCGGTGACTCGTACGATCATCGCCCCCGACTTCAGTCTCGTGGGGACCTCCGACCGGGATCAGCTTCGGGTCGGTCTTGGCGTGAACGTGGTTCGCTCCTCCGACACGTCCGTCGTTCGCGACCGTGAAGATCCAAAGCTGCTGTTGGGTTGGCAACGCGATACCGAAAAGGGCGCCTATGGACTGACGGCAAGCTATGTCGAGAGTTCGACGCTTTCCAGTGCGGTTCAGCAGACCGGCGTCATCGCGCCCGACGGCACGCAAAAGCAATATACGTTGGGTGGCAACTGGCGTACCGCGCTGACCGAACGAAGTACCCTGGTCAACGAGACCGAATACACCGACGTCAAATACGACATCAATACGCTGACCGGCTACGACGAGCTTTCGAACCGAACGAGCTGGAACTATGCCTGGAACGAGAAAACCGAGCTCTTCACGCGTTTTTCAGCCAGGCGCTATGAGCCGGAGTCGGGCTCGGGGCTTTCGTCCTCGAACAGCTACACACCCACCACAGGATTGAACTACAAGTTCTCCGAGCAGTTGGAGGGCTCGATGTACGTGGGGGTCAACCAGGTCTCCGGCTCGAACAGCAATCCTACCGGCCAGGGTGGATTCAACCTGCATTACGCCGGCGAACGTTTCGACACGACCTTCGATGCCAGCCGCAGCACGATCGCCAACGGCGACGGCGGTTTCGTCGAGAACGATAATGTGCGAGGCACGTGGAGTTATTCCCTCACCGAGCTCACGCGCACCGGTATCGATACGTCCTGGCAGAAAACCAAAGGGCGAACACCCAGCACCCTGCGCGATTTCAATACCTGGATCAGTCGAGAACTCTCGCCTTTTTGGGTTGCCCGCCTATCCTTCACCTACAAGCAACGCCAGCAAGACAATTTGCCGGATGCCAGTGCCAACATCGTTGGGCTGACCCTGACCTATAGTTATCCCGAACTCTGAAACTCAGTCGTGTGAGGATCTATGGCCTCTGAATACGAAATGTCGGTTAACGATTACATAGCAATCATCAAGCATCGGGCAGTGCTGGTGGTCGTAAGCATTGCGGTGATCCTCGCGGCCAGTGTGCTGGTCGCGATGTCCATCCCCCCCGTGTATGAGTCGTCCGGCACGATTCTGGTCGAGTCACAGCAGATATCGCCAGATCTCGTCGCGGCAAACAACAACACCTTTGCCGACGAGCGTATTGAAGTCATTCGCCAGCGCGTGATGACCCGCGAGCATCTCGAAGGGATCATCGACAAATACAATCTTTTTTCTTCGCAAAGCCGTCAGCTGAGCGTGACCGAGAAAATCGATGAAATGCGCAACGCGATTTCCGTGACGCTGGTCAGTGCGGCCGTGAAGGGGCGTGGAGAGGTGACCATCGCTTTCCGTCTGGGCTTCGAGCACAAGCAGCCGGAGGTCGCCAACGAGGTTGCCAAGGAGCTGGTCACGCTGTTCCTGGACGAAAACATCAAACAGCGCACCGAGCGGGCCAGTGAAACGACAGAGTTCCTGACACAGGAAGCGGACAAGCTCAGGGTTGAACTCGAAACCCTGGAGAACAAGCTGGCGGACTTCAAGCAGGCGCACAGCAACGCGCTGCCTGAGCATCAGGAGTTGCGCATGAACATGTTGTCGCGCGCCGAGACCGATCTCAGGGAAATCGATCGTGACTACAAGGCTGCCCGCGAGGAGTTGCGCTTCAACGAGCTGGAGGTTTCGGCTGCCAGTGCCGGGGTTGCGGCCAAGCCGGGAGCAGCAGGCGCGGCAGCGGATCAGCCGCAGGACCTGGGTAGCCTGAAGGCGGAGTACGCCAGGTTGCTGTCGCTCTACACTGAGGCACATCCGGATGTGCGCGCCGTCAAGCGCAAGATTGCTGCGCTTGAAGCCACCCAGGGCAAGGGCAGTGCAGTGAGTTCGGTCAGCCTGGACGTTGCCAAGGCGCAGGCCCGGGTGGCCGCCTCGGAAGCGCGGATCAAGTCGCTGGGCGAACAGCGGCAGGAAATCGTCGGCAAGATCGAAGCCTACGAGGCGCAGATTCTCGAGACGCCGCAAGTCGAGCGCGGCCTGGTCACGCTGACGCGAGACCATGACAACGCTCGTAAAAAGTATGAAGAGATTCGCACCAAGGAAATGGGCGCGAGGATTTCCGAAAGCCTGGAGCAGGAAAACAAGGCCGAGCGTTTCGTATTGCTCGAAGCGCCGCTGATGCCCGAGAAACCGGTACGACCCAATCGCAAGAAGGTGGTCGCCATGGGCTTCGTTCTCGCTCCGGTGGGCACCGGTGCACTGGTCATGTTGCTGGAAATGCTGAGTCAGCGCGTGCGCGGTGTCGAGGCCCTGACCAGTATTCTGGGGCGACGTGTTCTGGGCACCATTCCCTACATTCACACCAAGGCGGAACTCGAACGCCGCAAACAGTGGCTAAGGTATCTGATCCTCGGTGTGGTCGTGGTGATCGCCAGTGTTCTGGTGCTCGTGCATTTCCTCTACATGCCTCTGGATCTTCTGCTGTTTAAAGCTCTGGGGCGGTTTGCATAAGGAATATAGCCATGGAAATCATCAAGCCAGTGAGCGGGAAAAACGATCATCAGGCCTCGTCGGGTCTTGTGACTACACAGCCTGAAACGCTCAATGCCCTCAGTTACGTGCAAACCAAGGTTGTACCTTTGCGGGCCGATCACCTGGAACGCAACCGCATTGTGGCGTACAACAAAAACTCGAGTATGGGCGGGGCTTTCGATTTACTGCGCACACAGGTCCTCAAGGCCATGGAGGAAAATGGCTGGCGCACGCTTGCCATCACCTCACCCACGCCGGACTCGGGCAAAACGGTCATGGCGATCAACCTGGCGATGAGCATCGCGCATCACACCACCAAGACAGCGTTGCTCGTGGATTTCGATCTGCGTCGTCCGAAGGTGGGCGCCTGCCTGGGGCTGCCAATGGAGTATTCGCTCAACGAATTGCTTGCCGATAAGGCCGAGCTGCATGACGTACTGGTCAATCCGACCTTGCCGCGCTTTGTAGTGTTGCCGACACGTGAGCCCATCCCGCTCTCCACCGAAGTGTTGTCGTCACCTGCGGTGAGCCACCTGATCAGCGACCTGCGCGAGCGCTACAACTCGCGCATCGTGATTTTCGATTTGCCGCCGGTGTTGAGTTCCGATGATGTGATTACGGTCTTGCCCAAGTTCGATTGCGTCCTGCTGGTTGTTGCAAACGGGATGAACAACAAGAAAGAGATCGAGGAAAGCCTGCATCACCTGGCTACCGCCAATCTGATCGGCACGGTGCTGAACAAGGCCGAGCCCCAGAACCGCTCCTACTACTAGGGGCGTTCCAGCGCTCGGCGTTGCCTGGCGACGCCGGGCATCAGTGCCAGGGAAATTTCCGCTCCCAGTGCCAGGCGTGGGTCACTATCAGCTCTAGCGTTGCAAAACGCGGTTGCCAGCCCAGCAAGGCGTTGGCCTTGCGAGGGTCGGCCACCAGCCGTGGCGGGTCGCCTGCGCGGCGCGGCGCTTCACTTACGCAAATGTCCTGGCCCGTCACGTAACGTGCGGTGTCGATCACTTGTTGCACCGAGAAGCCTTGGCCATTGCCCAGGTTGAAAGCCGTGGTTGTTCCGCCTTCGAGCAGGTAGTTCAAGGCAAGGGCGTGAGCCGCGACCAGGTCGACGACATGGACATAGTCGCGAATGCAGGTGCCGTCAGGTGTGTCGTAGTCACGGCCGTAGACAGTGATCGACTGGCGTCGGCCGGAGGCCGCCTGCAGAATCAACGGCAGCAGGTGGGTTTCAGGTTCATGGCGTTCACCCAACTGTCCTTCGGGGTCTGCACCGGCGGCGTTGAAGTAACGCAGGCTGACCGACTTGAGCCCGTAGGCACGGTCGAAATCTTCAAGCAACTGCTCCACCATCCACTTGCTGCGACCATACGGGTTGATTGCAGCCTTGGGGTGTTCCTCGTCGATGGGCACATACATCGGGTCGCCATAGACGGCGGCACTGGAGGAAAAGATGAAGTGCCTGACGCCCGCGCGAACCATCGCTTGCAGCAATGTCAGGGTACAGGCCAGATTGTTTTGATAATACTTGGCAGGTTCAGCGACCGACTCGCCCACCTGTATGAACGAGGCGAAGTGAAACACGACATCGATGGAGTGACTGGCAAACATTGCGTCCAGCGCCTGCGCGTCGGCGATGTCCAGTTCGACCAGTTTCCCTCCGGTCAACGCGCTGCGATAGCCTGTTGAAAAATTGTCCGCCACCAGCAGTTCGTGTCCCGCGCGCACGAGCTGCTTGACCATGTGTGAACCAATATAGCCCGCCCCACCCACAACCAAAATATTCATCCTGATCTCCGGTTTCCTGGAAGCTATTGCTGCGCTGCACAGGCTGGATCGCGAATGCGTTCGCCTGGCATCTCTTTAAAGACAGACTAGCTACTGAGTGGCGGCTACAGCGCCTGGTTTTGCTTTTTCCTTCGCTGCACTCTTTTTCAACACCATCCAGTTCGTCGCCTGCTGGCCGTCGAACGCAATCGTATAGTGGCCATCACGGTAGGTGACGGGCAGTGTCTTCATGGGCGCCTGGGAGCCCTGGGCGAACAGTGTCAAACCCTCGGGTGCCTGGAGGGTGAGCGTGCCGTTGAGGGGCTCGACGAAAAAAGGTGTTTTTCCGTCGTCCTGGGGGACGGCACGGGTGCCGAGCGAAATCAGCAGATCGTGGGAGCGGTTCACTGGCGCGTCGTCCAGGCTTTGCACCACCACGCTGGCATTGGCGGTTTTCACTTGGACCTGAATATTGCCAAGGCTGATCGACTCGCCGCCAATCCAGCCGGTTGCGGCCTGGGTGCGTGGCGTATCGATGGTGTAGATCCCTCGTTTCCAGTTGCGCTTGAGTTGACCGGTGTCTGTCGTGGACTCGCTGGCATCGGCAGCCAGCAGTGACTGATTGGGGTCATGCAGCGGCTGTGCATGCTCCGGGATGACACTCTGTTGCAGCCAAGGCAATTGCGGTGTTTGCGGCAGCGCGATTTCCAGCTTGCCTTTCTCCATGGCGGTACGCAGCAGAACGGAGTTGGCCGGTGTGATCATTTGATTGAACAGCGTGTCGGTCGAAGGGGCGAAGACATAGGTTGTCTTCGCCTGTTCGACGTCTGCCCGGCGGTAAAGCAAGGCCGCGGCGGGCAGGGTGGCGAGCATGGCCGGGTCGTCGTAGGCGTGCCAGTTGTCGGCGGTCATCCATTGCCCGGTCAGCGGCTCCTGGCTGTAGGCATATTGCATCAGCGCATCCCAACCCTGATGGCTGGCGGTACCGGCGATATAGAGTGGCAGCGAATGCCGGTCGGGTGTCGGGAAGGGTTCATTGTTCCATTCGGTGACCGTCAAGGGTTTGCCGGCGACCTGGCCGGCGGCAATCCAATTGACGATGCCATCGCTGGTGAGGGGATTCTTTTCCAGCTGCCCGGTTCCGCCATAGCTGTGTACATCGATCAGGTCGCCGGCAGTCAGGGCTGGCAGTGAGTTCAGGCCATTGCCACCCCAACTGCTGGTCGTGGCAATGGGAACCTTCACGCCAATGGAGCGCAGGTGCTGAATCATTTCCACGTTGAAGCGTTGTTCCAGGTCGTTGAGGAACAGTTTGGAGGGGCCAGGCTCCCAGGAGCGCCAGGTCTGGCTTGCAGGCAGATTTTGCTGTCTGGCAAAGGTCGCGGCCTCGGCCATGTAGAGCTGGTTGTGCCTTGGCACCTTTTTGTCGGGCAACAGGGCGTTACCATAGTGACGGGTGATGTCATTTTCGTTGGTGATCAGGATGGCAGCGATCGCCGGGTCGTCTTTGTAGGCAAGTCCGGTGAAGGCGTTCACATGGGTCAGGTAGGCCTCGGTAAAGCGCTTCATGGCTTTCTGGATGTCGAGGTTCACATAGGCATAGCCCTTGAGGTCGGCATTGCCTTGCTGGTTTTTCGGCAGCTCCTCGAAGCCGTAGATGTTGTCGCCCGGGGTAAAGGCCCGCTCGACGTGCATATCCAGCCACACGTAAATACCTTCGTCCTTGAGGCATTTGATCCACCAGTCGATTTTTTTCAACGACTCCGGGCTCAGCTGTTCGGTGTTCTGCAGGACCCTGCCGTCGCCGAAGATGTTAGGCACAACCCAAGGGGAGTCATGGTGATGCAGCCGCACCAGATTGAAGCCCAGCGCCGACAGGCGTTTGGCTTGCAGTTTGATTGCATCGTCCGGCGTGCGGAACAACGTGTAGGCCGACAGGTTGGTGCCCCAGAAGCGCGCCGGTGTGTTGTCGGCAAACATCAATTGCTCCCCGGACGCTTTGACGAAGCCGCGCTTGCCGGCCGGTTTCTCCGCGGCGTTGAGAAAGGACAGGTCCACCGGTGAAGTTTTCCAGTCGAGCTTGTCGGTCGGCCAACGCTTGGGGTCCGCCAGCCCGAAGCGCTCGCCAGTGGTCGGGCCGAGCGCTGCATCGCCCTGGATGCTCAAGGTGGCCGTGATCTCCTGGCGGCCGGGCTTGATCGCGTCCTTGTAGAGGAACGCGCGTACCTCGGATTTGTCGCCGGGTTCGAAGTACACACTGGCCAGCCTGGGTTCGAAGCGCATTTCGACACGGCGCCCCTGTGCATTGCCCCAGGACCAGCCTTGATTGTCAGGTAGCAATGCAGGCTCGCCCATGCCCGTGGCAAAAAGGGCAGGGTCGAACTTGAAGACGATGCCGCCACCGATCACGCCCGGTTTCATGCTGTGGGCATCCAGGGTGATTTTCCAGGTCAACTTCTGTTCGTCTTGCTTGCGAATCTGTGCGCTCAGGTCGAAATCCAGCGCTTTGTTCTGGCCGGCCAGCCCATAGTCATAGGGCGCGTTGACCTTGAAGGCGGTCTGCAAGTACGTCCACTCCCAGTTGCTCCCGAAAAAAACGAATGCAGTGGAAATGGCCGGACTGCCGCCGCGCGTCAGCATCGGCAGACCGCTGCGCTCATCCACACTGGCGACCCAGTCCGATGCCCAGGTACGAAATGGCCAAACAGCAAGTAAAAGCAGCAGCAGTATCGGGGCGCGACGAAACACTGGGACCATGAGTCTTACCGGAGTTGGAGGTGGGCACTCGTGGAGACGGCAGTCGAGGTGCGCCTGAGCCTGAGTGCCATTTGGGCATAACCAACGCCCAGTCCGGCTACCGACCAATACACCACGGGGATCACCGTGATACTGCTGACGGTAAAGATAGTGATGAGAATCCCGACCAATGTCGCCAGCAGCGCGCGTCCGAGTCTTCGGGTTTCATCGTCTTTATTGGGGAACGAGCGCACACCCTTGCGGATGCCCTGCAGAACAGTGACGAAAAAAGCCACGAACAATGTCAATCCGATCAAGCCGACCGACAGCGCTACGCCGATGTAGGTGTTGACGATGTCGATGATTCCCTGTCCTTGCGTCAAGGTTTGCATCTCCGGAGCGCTGCGGTAATCGAATGAGCCCAGCCATGGGTTGCGTTCGATAACGATCAATGCGTTATCGATCAGGCGCTGGCGGTAGGTAATGTTCTCGACCTCTACCGTGCCGATGAACGGTAGCAGATCAATCACTTTCTGCCCGCCCGGTACCACGGCCAGAACGGGAAGGGTGAGCACCCCGGCGACCGCCAGCAGCATCAGGCGCTTGAACGCCTTGCGTCCGGTGCCGATGAACACGATGACCATCGCGGCTGCACCGATCCAGGGGCCCCGCGACAGCGGTGCGAAAATGCCGCCGGCGAGCAACAGCGCACCGAGGCTGCGCTGGAGTTTGCTGCGCACACTTTCCTGCAAGTACAGGTAGAAACCGATGGCCACGCTGATGACGAAGCCCAGCGCAATCGCCTGGCCGGTGGTGACGCTGGCACGCAGCGAGCCGCCACGTGTCAGGTAAACGGACATGTCCCATTGCACGCCCAGGGCATCGGTCAACGCGCTGTAGAGCAGCCAGTTGCGCGAGAACTCGAAGAGACCGATCAGCGACAGCACCATGGCCGCCAGCACGAAGCCGAACAGCGCATCCCTGAAATCACTCAGGTTTCTCAGTGCACGGCTGGCAACGTAGTAGGGCAGGAAAACTTCGAGGAACAGGTAGAGCGCCTGGCGCAAGGTGTCGGTGACCGTTGTCTGGCGCAGCAACAGCACTGTCATCAATACGATGTTGGCGGTTAATAGTTTGTCCGGCCAGGTTCGCCCGAAAGCGACAGTATCGGCGCGTTTGCGCAGGGCCAGATACGCCGGCAGCAGCACGCACAATGCCAGCAGGCGAACATGGTTGAGGGCGAAGAAATAGTTCATCACGCCAAAGCCGGGAAGCTGCACGGCGGCCGGCGGCATGAGAAACAGCAAGAGGAAAAACAGCGCCACGGGGTTACGCTCGCGTTTGTGCGCAACGGCCAGGACGATGGCGGCAATGCCTGCGTACACCCAGAAGCTGTGTGCGAAAAATGCCAGGAGCGTCAACGCGAACCACAGATTGCGTCGGCGAGTGAAGTCACGGGTGGCTATCAGATCTTCGGCTGGTCGACGCGCCATGAGAAAAACTACGCCGGCAAGGACCAGAATGACGACTAACGCGCGTAAATGCTCAGGCATAGGCGATCGGACCTGTCGATTGAACAGCGGTAACTAGTGAAATGGCTAAATGCGACTATAGTACCTTTCGTGCCATTGAGCCCGGAGGTCACCTTATGCCGCTAGCTGATTTCTCGCCGTCGTTTAGCCTTCGCAGGCGAGCGATCTCCGCAGGAGCATGGAATCTGGGGGCGTTGGTCACGTCTCAAGCCTTTCGTCTGGGCGGTAACCTGGTCATGGCGCGTCTGCTGATACCGGAGATGTTCGGCATCATGATGATCGCCACGACCTTATCGGTGGTCCTGCACTTGCTGTCCGATGTCGGCTTGCGCCAGAACATCATCCAGAGCCCGCGTGGCGACGATCCGGTCTTTCTCAACACTATCTGGACCGTGCAGATCCTGCGCGGCCTGATACTTTTTGCATCGACCCTGCTGATTGCAGGGGGCGTCTGGTTCGCGCAATCGTTGAATCTGTGGGCTGTCGATTCCACTTACGCCGCACCGGAATTACCGCTGGTGCTGGCCGTGACCGGGGTGTTGGCACTGCTCTTCGGTTTGCAGTCGACCAAAGTCGATCTGGCTGTGCGCGCGCTCCAGCAAAAAAAGGTAGTACTAGCCGAGTTCGCATCCCAGCTTGCAGGGCTGCTGATCATGCTGGTCCTCGGTTACTTCACCCGGTCTCTCTGGTCGCTGGTGATTGCAGGTCTGGCGTCGGCAGTGGTCAGCACGCTGCTGGGGCATTTCTGGTTTGAAGGCCCCAACAACCGCCTGCAGTGGGACCGCTCCGCGCTCGACGAACTGGTCGGCTTCGGTCGCTGGATCCTGTTGTCGTCGGCCGTGGGTGTGTTGGCCATGTACGGCGACCGTTTCTGGTTCGGCGGCAGTATGACCGCCGCCGAACTGGGTGTTTACTCCATTGCCGTGCTGATCCTGGGATCACTTCAACTGGGTATGCAACGGTTGATCGGGGCCGTGGCATTGCCTTCGTTCGGCGAGGCCTCAAGGGTCAAGGACAACGATCGGCTGCTGAAGCTGTACTACCGCTTCAAACTGATGTTCGATGTGGCCTGCCTGTTTTTCTGTGGGCTGTTCCTGACCGGCAGTCAACTGCTCATCGACATTTTGTACGACCATCGTTATGCCCAGGCTGGCAGCATGATGGCCATTCTTTCCCTGTCTTTTTTCACCATGCGCTATCTGTTGGCAAATCAGGTCTGGATCGCTTTGGGGCACACCAAATACCAGGCCATGGACAACATCATTCGTGTGGTCTCGCTATGGACGCTGCTGCCTCTGCTGCTGGCTGTCGGTGGGGTCAAATATGCGATTTGGGGGGTCGCCCTGCATACGTTCCCTACGCTGATCCTGGTTTTTTATGTCAACTGTCGCCTGGGGATGTTCAATCTCAAGCGTGAGCTGGTAGTACTGCCTATGCTGCTAGTGGGGGCGTTGTGTGGGGAGTTGCTGTCGAGCCTGGCCAAGTGGCTTTGATTTGATCTATTTCTCATGATGTTTCCAAAGCTGTGAAAGGGCGTCGCCACCGGAATGCGGGTGGTAAGCGCCAACAATGTGTTGTTGTTGAGTCGTGCAAATGTCCAGCGCAATCTCGATGTGGTGGAGCTTTGAATCATGAGAGAAGCTGATTTGAATACCTCTGCGATGGGCCGCAGAGGTTTCCTGCGGGTGTTCGCCCTGGTGAGTGTGGGAGGGCTGGTTTTTGGATTGTCCGAACCTGTTGCCCGGCCATCGGCGGCTAAATCCGAATTTGTCGTCGTCAACGGATGGGTGCTGCCCGCCCATCATTTTCGGCAAGCGCAAGCATGATTAAAGACTACGGCTCACAGAAGGAACTGCGTGACGCCTATGACGTTTGCATCATAGGCGGGGGCCCGGCGGGTATTACGCTCGCCCTGCGCCTGGCGGGCAATGGCCGGCGCGTGGTGCTGCTCGAAGGTGGCGGGCACGAGTACTCACCGGCCTCACAGGACCTTTACACCTGCTCATCCACGGGGCTGGAAGTCTATGCAGGGGAGACTCGCCTGCGCTTTCTTGGCGGCACCTCCAATCACTGGGCCGGGCGCTGCCGTCCGTTCGAGCGATCCGATTTTGCGGCCGGCCCGCCCGTGCACTTGCCCGGCTGGCCCATCGCGTTTTCCGAGATGGAGCGCAATCTGCCGGCGGCCATGGATATCGTCGACCTTCCTCCCAATTCCGGCTTCAAGGCCATCAACGCCACGTTGGACGGCAATGACTTCGAAGCGGACCGATTCCTGCTCAGCCCACCCACACGCTTTGCGCAAAAATACGCCAAGGACCTCGAGGAAGCCGAGGGGCTCGATGTCTTCATCAATTGCAACTGTGTCGATCTTGAGTTCGACAGCCAGACGGGGCGCATCGCGACGATCGTCGTCAGCGACTATGAGCACCATAGGGAGCGGGTCAAGGCCCAACAGTTCATTCTGGCGACGGGCGCGATCGAGAACGCCAGGCAACTGCTCAACAGCGAATCCCTGGCCGCAGGCGGTATCGTCAGCAAGGACGGTTTCGTCGGCCGTTGTTTCATGGAGCACCTGAACGTCGAACTGGGTACGTTCATTCTCAGGGACGGTCAGGAAACCGATGTTCGACAGTACTTCACCACCGACTCGTTCGTGATGGAGCACTCGTCGGGAAAGGGCAATGTGACGGCTTCGCTGGTCTCGGAAGTGAAGTCCTACGGACGCATGGCCGCGGTCAAGGGGTTCTTCGAGAATCTGGTCTGCGACATAGGCGTGGAACACAAGATCGAATTCATTACCCGATTCGATTGCCCCGGCGACGGTGTGCTCGGCACGCTGATCGAGCAATTTCCTAACCCCGACAGTCGTATCTCGTTGCTCGATGAGCGGGATGCACTGGGGATGAGAAAGGTCAACGTTCATTGGGAGCTCAGCCCGGCAGACCGAAATACCATCAAGGCCATCGGGCTCGAAGTGGCCAAGTGTTTTGCCGAGACAGGGCTGGGTTTCGTCAAACTGCAGGACTTCGTTTACGACGCCTCCTTGCCACTGAAGGTCAACCCCCACGCTCATCACATGGGCACCACGCGTATGGCGGCTTCGCCCGAATTCGGTGTTGTCGACGAGAACTGCAAAGTGTTCGGCGTCGAAAACCTGTACGTCGCTGGCAGCAGTGTCTTCGCCACGGGCGGTGCCTGTAATCCCACGATGCCTCTGCTGCAGCTTGCGGTCAGGCTTGCCGATCATCTCAACCAGCAGGTAGGCCCGGCGATGGGGAGGTATTCCGGAGCGAAAACTTTTAAGGATTTTCCGAGTTGATCGACGGGGAGGCGTCTATTCTCAAGTCATGAATACAAGAATCAGGGTATGTCCAACCCTGGCACAGATGTATATCGCTTAATTTGTGAGGCTGACAGGATGATTGGTCTATTAAAGCGTGCACTTGCTCACTATGCCAAAACAACAGGGCGCGGAACTGCACTCTATAAAAAGATATGTAAACCCGACGGCTATGAATGGGCTAAACATATGGCGCGATGGGGAGGGCTGCACTCCATCGGTAAAGGCGCATGGATTAATCTGGGGTGTAATATCACCGACCCGGCGATGCTTCGACTTGGCGACAATGTAGGTTTATCTGACTGCACAATATTCGGCCACGACGGCATTGTTCATGTCCTCAACGTGCGTGACGGAACAAAGCTCGACTCCGTGGGTGGCGTTGATATCAAATCCAACTCTTTCATTGGTCATGGCGCCATCATCATGCCGCGCGTCACCATTGGTCCGGACTCGGTTGTAGCAGCTGGCGCTGTTGTATTGAAGGATGTTCCACCGGGTGTTGTCGTTGGCGGTAATCCGGCCAGGGTTATCTGTACGATGGAAACGCTGGTGAAAAATATTAGCGAGCGTTGCGCCACCTATCCATGGATTCACCTTATCGAGCAGCGTGAAGGTTTATATGACCACGAATTAGAGGCCAAACTTTCAGCCATGCGCGCCGAGTACTTTTTTGGTGAGCAGTCCAATGGTTAGTGCAGGTCTTGATGTATTGGTCGTTAATTACAATACAGCAAACTTGTTGCAGCCGATGTTTAATGCGCTGCGCCAGTCAAATCCTGCCGAGCGCATACGTTTATTAATCGTGGACAACGCCTCTGCGGATAATTCGCTGGAATGTATGGCCAGTGTTTGTCCAGAGGCATTGCAACTGGTCAATGATAATAATGTTGGTTTTGGTCGCGCCAACAATCAAATGATCGAGCACTTGCAAGGCAAGTACGCGCTACTTCTCAATACCGACGCTTTCGTCGCGGCGGATACTCTGAACAAGACACTTGAATATATGGAGGCTCATCCTGATTGCGGTGTCCTGGGCGTTCGTCTGGTCGGGCGAGAAGGGGATCTGCAGCCCTCCTGCCGCTATTTTCCGACACCGTTCAACGCCTTCCTTGCACATGCAGGGCTCACACGCTTTTTCCCCTGGGTGAAAAAAGTCGACGACATGACCTGGGATCATGATTCAGTGCGCGAGTGCGACTGGGTACCTGGCTGTTATTACCTGATCCGTCGCGAAGTCATCGATCAAGTCGGCTTGTTCGATCCGCGTTACTTTCTTTATTACGAGGAAGTCGACCACTGCAAGCGCGTCAAACAGGCTGGCTGGAAAGTGGTTTATTTCCCGTACACCACCGTGGTGCACATCGGCGGCGAAAGCGCCAAGTCAGTCGACAAGCTCAATGCGGCCAGTCGGCAGTTATCGACATTGCAAATCGAAAGCGAACTTCTGTACTTCCGCAAACACCACGGTCTGGCGGGGCTGTCCTTGCACATGTTGCTGGTGAGCCTGGGGGATCTGATCCTGGCGCTCAAGGCACTGTTGAAAGGCCGGGGCCTGGCTGCCATCGGGGCCTGCTGGAAGCACACGCGCGCGACCTGGGCACTGCTGCGTGAGACCCGGTTCGCCAGCCAACCTACACGGTAGATCAAGCCATGTTCGAAAACATCCGCGCGGACTTGCGTGCCTACAAGGGAGACTGGGCTGCCCAGGGCTTCTGGGTGATGTTGGTGTATCGCTTCGGGCGCTGGCGCTACGGTGTGCGCCCGTCGCCGCTGCGCAAGCTTTTCTCCTTCATCTACAAAGTACTGTTCAAATTCGTGCAGATCATCACGGGTGTCGAGTTGCCGTGCGAGGTGGAGGTGGGGCGCAACTTCGTCATCGATCATTTCGGCGGCATTGTCATCAGTGGTTATGCGCAGTTCGGCGATGACTGCCGTATTCGCAACGGTGTGGTCGTAGGGCTGAAAAATGTCGAAGAGCCGATTGCTCCGGTGATTGGCAACAACGTCGATATCGGAACGGGGGCCAAGCTGCTGGGCAATATCCGCATCGGCAACAACGTCGTGATCGGCGCCAATGCCGTGGTGTTGACCGATGTGCCGGACAACTCGGTCGCGGTGGGCGTACCGGCGACCATCAAGACAAGGCGCAGCGCAGAAGCCAGGGAGTGTTCTTGAGCACCCTGACGACGGGGGTGGGTGTGGTCGTGATCGGTCGCAACGAAGGCTCGCGGCTTGAACGTTGCCTGCGCTCACTGGCCGGACTGGCGCAACAGATCGTGTATGTCGATTCCGGATCGACCGATGGCTCGGTGCAGATGGCACGCAATGCCGGCGCCGAGGTGGTCGAGCTGGATATGACGATTCCCTTTACGGCGGCGCGCGCCCGCAATGAAGGGTTCGCCTGCGTGCATCGGTTGTTGCCGCAACTGCGGTACGTGCAATTCGTCGATGGCGATTGCGAGGTTGTCGCCGGCTGGCTGCCCCGGGCGCAGGCTTTCCTGGAGGCACAGCCCGAGGTCGCCGTGGTCTGCGGGCGCCGTCGCGAGCGTTTTCCGCATCACTCGATTTACAACCTGATGTGTGACCTTGAATGGGACACGCCAACAGGCGAGGCCAAGGCTTGCGGGGGGGATTCGCTGATGCGGGCCGATGCCTTCGCGGCGGTGTCGGGGTTTCGACCGGATCTGATTGCCGGGGAGGAGCCGGAGCTGTGTGTGCGACTGCGGGCCAAGGGGTGGAAGGTCTGGCGCCTGCCTGAGGAAATGACCTTGCACGATGCGGCCATGACCCGTTTTGGCCAATGGTGGCGGCGCACGCTGCGCGGTGGCTATGCCTTCGCCGAGGGCGCGTTTTTGCATGGGGCGGCACCGGAGCGTCACTGGCGGCGTGAGTCGCGCCGTGCCTGGTTCTGGGGCCTGGGTATCCCTCTGGCCACGCTGATTGCGACCCTGGCGGTCGGCTGGAGCGGCCTTGTGCTGCTGCTCGTCTATCCGTTACAGGTCCTGCGCCTGGCCCGCAGGGGCAGTGGTTCGCCGCGTAAAAACTGGTTGCTGGCTTTCTTTCTGGTGCTGGGGAAATTTCCCGAGGTGCTCGGGCAAATCAAGTTTCTGTTGAACCGATTCGGCGCGGGCAAGGCCGCGTTGATCGAATACAAGTGAGACGCCTATGAACTACTGGTCAGCATTGAAAAGCATGTTTTCCCTACATGCGGGGTATTCCCTTCGGGCATTGAAAAACAAGCTTGCAATGCTGATTCTGATTGTCAGGAACAGGGCTGAGCTGAAGTTGTTCCTGTCGCGTATGTCCAATGCCCTGGGCGAGGCGGGGTTGGAGAAACTGGGCGGGGACTGCCTGGGGGTCGTTCATTGGCCTTACATCAGCAGGGTCTGGAGTTCCCGGGACAAGTTGGGCGTATTGGCCTCACATTACGAAGTGGTCACCCGGAACTATCCAACGTTATTGCTCTACGGGCGCAATGACAGTCTGGTGTTGAGTGATCTGTCGGAGTTGTCCGCGGGGTGCTCCCTGGTGCTGGATCGTCCTTCCTGGTTCATGCGCGAGGGAGAACTGGTACTTAACCTGTTTCAGGGCGATTTGCGTATTGCCTCCATCGCCTTCACCTTGTGTTGTACCCAGGATGAACTGTGCATTTTCATCGGCGCGGTCCAGGGCATACATAAGGGCGTGGAGAGCGAAAAGTCCCTGGGTATCTACAGAGACCTGACAAAAGACTTTGAAGGTCTGCGGCCGCGAAGCTTTCTGATCGAAGTCATCAAGTACATCGCCATCAGGATGGGTGTCGAAAAAATATACGCCGTAGGGGATGGCTACCGTCACCACCGTCATCCTTATTTCGGGGCCCACAAAGCTCAGGAGCTGGCGGCGGACTATGATGTGATCTGGCTGGAGCATGGCGCGACTTCATCGCCGCGCGATGATTTTTTCGAACTTCCCCTGACCTCATCCAGAAAGCCGCTTGACTCCATTCCCTCAAAGAAACGCGCCATGTACCGCAGGCGTTATGACCTGCTGGACAACACCTTTTCAAAAATAGATCGCGTATTGAAGGACTGCTATGCCGTGAATTGACGTTCCCGGCGCCTGAACTACTGTGCAATTGGCTGCAGTGACAATCCACCGAATCGACGACCAAGCCGGGTGACCATGCGTATCGCTTATTTCATCAATCAATACCCCAAGGTCAGCCACAGTTTCATTCGTCGCGAGATTCTGGCGCTGGAACGCCAGGGCTTCGAGGTACAACGCATCGCGTTGCGCGGCTGGGACGCCGAATTGGTGGATGCCGAAGATGAGTCCGAACGCAATAAAACCTCCTATGTACTCAAGGACGGCGTCAAGGGCTTGCTGACGCCTGTGTTCGAAGTGCTGCGCGCCAGGCCTCGGCGTTTTTTTTCGGCGCTCTGGCTGGCATTGCGCATGGGCCGGCGTGCCGACCGATCCTGGCCGTACCATGTGATCTATCTGTTCGAGGCGTGCCGCCTGCTCGGCTGGCTGCAAGCGTCCGGCGCCAGGCATGTGCACGCACATTTCGGCACCAACTCGGCCGAAGTGGTGATGCTCGCCAACGCCCTGGGCGGGCCGGCGTACAGTTTTACCGTGCACGGCCCGGAAGAGTTCGATAAGCCGCAGTTCATTCATCTGGGTGAAAAAGTCCGGCGCTCGGCGTTCGTCGCGGCCATCAGCGCCTATGGGCGCAGCCAACTGTTTCGCTGGGTAGACCATGTGCATTGGCCGCGGGTCAAAGTGGTGCATTGTGGCCTGGAACAAGGGTTTCACAATGTGCCGGCCGTGGCCGTGCCTTCGGTACCGCGACTGGTTTGCGTGGGGCGTCTGTGTGAGCAGAAGGGCCAACTGTTGCTGCTTGAAGCCGCCCGCATCCTGGCAGCGCAGGGGGTGGCGTTTGAACTCGTTCTGGCGGGCGATGGGGAAATGCGCGGGCAAATCGAAGCGCTGATCGCGCGGTATGGTTTGCAGGCACAGGTAAGAATCACCGGCTGGATCAGCAGCGAGCAGGTGCGCACGGAAATTCTGGCTGCTCGGGCCCTGGTGTTGCCCAGCTTCGCCGAAGGTTTGCCGGTGGTCATCATGGAAGCCATGGCTTTGCGCAGGCCGGTGCTGACGACCTATGTGGCCGGCATTCCCGAGCTGGTGCGTCAGGATGAGAATGGCTGGCTGTTTCCCGCAGGCGCGGTGGACGAACTGGCGCTGGCGCTGGCCGACTGTCTTGCGCAACCTGTGGAGGTATTGCAGCGCATGGGCGAGGCGGCTTATCAGCGCGTGCTGGAACGACACGATATCGACACCGAAGCGGGCAAGCTGGCCAACCTGTTCAGGGCTCAAGCATGATCACTCTATTGGGTTGGCTGTTCAGCGCATCGCTGCTGCTCATTGCGGTGCCGGTGCTGGTGCTGTTTGTCCAGGTGCTGCTGGCCTGCCTGCCTGTGCGTTCGCGTCCATCGACATACGTCTCGCGGCCGAGGGTGGCGGTGCTGGTGCCGGCGCATAACGAATCCTCGGTCATCCTCGCGACCCTCAATAGCCTGCGGCCGCAGTTGCTCGAGGGCGACCGCTTGCTTGTGGTGGCGGATAACTGCACCGACGACACCGCCGCACTGGCCCGCTCGGCGGGCGCCGAAGCCGTGGAGCGCAGCAATGACCAATTGCGTGGCAAGGGTTATGCGCTGGACTTCGGAGTGCGTCACCTGGCCGCTGATGCGCCTGATGTCGTCCTTATCGTCGATGCCGATTGCCAGGTGAACGAAGGTTTCATCGAGCGTCTGGCCACTTGCTGCATCGCATCGGGGCGACCTGCCCAGTCACTGGATCTGATGCGTGCTCCGGCAGGCGCCGGATTGAAAGTGCAGATTGCCGAATTTGCCTGGTGCGTGAAGAACCTGGTTCGGGCGCGAGGCTGGGCCCGGCTCGGATTGCCCTGCCAGCTGATGGGAACGGGGATGGCGTTCGCCTGGCGGGACTTGCATTTGATCGATCTGGCCAGCGGCCACATTGTCGAAGACCTGAAGATGGGCCTGGACTTCTGCCGAAGCGGCAAGCCACCGCTGTTTTGCCCCGATGCGCTGGTGACCAGTTATTTTCCGCGCAGCGAAGAAGGCCTGGCCACTCAGCGCACGCGCTGGGAACACGGTCATCTGGGCGTCATTCTGGGGGATGCGCCGAAGTTGCTCAAAGAGTCGATCAGCAAGGGCAACTGGAACCTGCTGGCCATGACCCTGGACTTGCTGGTGCCTCCCCTGGCCTTGTTGACCCTGGTGCTGATGGCGGTATCGGGGCTGTCCTGGCTGTTCTTCTGGCTCAGTGGCGTGGGCGCGCCGGCATTGATCGCCACTGCGGCGATGGCCATGCTGGGCGTGGCCATCGGGCTGGCATGGAGTCGGTTCGGCCGCGAAATCATTGCCTTTTCAGCCCTGTTGTATGCGCCATTCTACGCAGTGAAAAAAATCCCTCTGTACATAGGCTTTCTGCTCAAGCGCCAGGTTGAATGGGTGCGTTCAAAGCGAGATGACAGCTGATGCGGACCTTGGCCTGGCAGCACAACTGGAAAACGATCATCGGCAAGCTACGGGTGGTCGGCGATGCCCATGATGAACAAGGACTGATCGATGCCTTGTCCGGCGGTGAAGGGGCCTGCGTACTGGGGTTCGTCAATGCCCATGCCATGAACCTGGTGGCCGGCAACGCCGATTACTACGATTCCCTGTCCAGTGCCGACGTGTTGCTGCGTGACGGTTCAGGCATGGCGATCCTGCTGCGCCGGCTTGGCCTTGCGCCGGGGCTCAATATGAACGGCACGGATTTCATTCCCAAATTGCTGGCCGCTTTCAAGGGGCGACGCGTGGCTTTCTGGGGGACCCAGGAGCCGTTTCTGGCCAACGCCGTGCGCCATTGCCAGGCGCACTATCGTGTCAATGTCGTTTCCAGTCACCCTGGTTTTTCCCCGATCGATACCTATGTCGCGCTGGCCCGGGAGACACAGCCGGAGCTGGTTGTATTGGGTATGGGCATGCCCAAGCAGGAAGCCGTCGCCGCCAGGCTGGCGGCCAGCGGCGTGCCTTGCCTGATCGTCTGTGGCGGGGCGATTCTGGATTTTCTCGGCGGCAAGGTCAGTCGCGCTCCACAGTGGGTGCGTCGCCTCGGTTGCGAGTGGGTGTTCAGATTGTTGAGTGAACCCAGACGGCTGTTCATGCGCTATGTGGTGGGCAATCCCCTGTTCCTGTTGCGCACATTGATTTGCAGGGAAAGAGGGGCGATGACTTAGCGCCTGTGTGGCTGCCTTGCAAAACCGGGGGGCAGCATCTTAACTCCAGAGGGGGTATTGGCGACCGGGTTGCCGGCTCGCGAAGGGGGCTTCATAACGATTGCTGTCGCAATATTGTCGGGCAATGTCGGGCAATCCTGGGGTTGCGGGTTTCCAGTCTTTGTATTGTTCCTCGCAGACAAACATCAACGTTCTCCGACCTGTGCCAGCGAGCAAATGAAAGAATACATACGCAAGTTAATATCTCCTTCTTTGCGGTTCGAGTTGAGAAAGGCTGTTTCCTGGGCGCGGGATATATTGAGCCGCGCCTGTTTCTGGCGTTGGGAAATTGCCCGGTTCAAGTTGCGCGAAGACAGTTCCTTCAATGTCCTCTATGTCGGCAGGAAAGCCCAACGCGCATTCGTCAAGGTGCTCATGGGAGGGAGTTCGACAGGGGACGACAAAGGGTGGCCGGCAGGCGAGTCCAACCGGACGGTGTTTATCAGTGAAATGCCGACGCCGGGTGCATTGTGTGTGCCGCAATACCTGAGTGCCGTCGTGCCGCTGAGCAGGTCCATCGACGAGATTACCGCGAAATACAACACCGAACTGCGCCGCAATCTGCGCAAGAACCGCCTGCGCTATCGCATGAAACAGGCGTTGAACGATGACGAAATCGAAAACGCCGACCTGCAGATGCTGCAGCCCTACGCCCAGGCAAGGCATGGCTCGGCCGCGTCCCAGATCGAAACTCATGAAGTCAGGCGGGTGGCAAAAAATGCCGGACGGCTGGATCTGGTCCTGCTGGAGGATGAGGTCGTCGCCTGTCACTTGGGCTGCGTCATTACCCGGGGCGGAAAGCGCTACTGGAGCACGATCCGTTTCGGCTATCCGGAAACGGTGTATTCCGACGCCAGGAAACTGCGGGAAGTGAATTCGATCACCACGTTCATGGCGCTTGAATGGGCGCTTGAAAACGGATTTGACTATTACGACATCGGCACTTGCCTGGCGCGTCCGGATGACGGATTGCTCGAGTGGAAAAGAAGGCGTGGAGGCGATGTCGATACGCTGGGCAACTACGGTTACATGTTTGTTCGGCTGCCAAAATCGGGGGCCGCGCAATTTCTTTGGGAAACGCCTCTCTTCGCCGTGGAAGGCAAAGGACTGACACTCCATCTGGGACTGCCCGATGGCCCCGACGAGGAGCAGATCGCCAGCCGATACCGCGAAATGGGTTTTGGCGGGTTGAGCCGCATCTATCTGCACTGCACCCGCCAACCGCAAGAGCAGGTCATCGACACCTTGCGCAGTCGATACAGTCACTTGAAGTTTCCCCCCGTCCTGGAGTGCGTCATATCGACCTGATCCAGCCGATGGGCAGTTTCCGTATCACCACAGTAGAGTGGGAATTCCTATGTCGGATATCGATACATTAGCCATTGCCGGCGCGACGAAGTGGAGCCTGGCTGCGTACAGGCACATGTTCATGGAGCGGCTGGCGCGAAAGGCGCCCTCGACGCTTCAGAGCGTGGCGCAGAAGTCGTGGGACATTGCGCCGGGAGATGTGTCGATTGCCCCGCCTGCCTTTTACCTTCCCAATCAACTGGAACGGGTGACCGGTTGGGCAGGGGACCTGTTTTATCCCTTCGAGCATCCCCGGCGCACGATGGAAGGCGTCGGGCGTACCGAACACGGTCCGACACGAGGCTACCTGCTCAAGGATGCCTGGCTGATCGACGGGGCGCTTTACAAGGGCGATGCCAAGTCATGGTTGTCGCCCCGCACGGGTTTGTTTCCCAGGGTTCGCGTAGAACACGAAATCGATCGCGGTGCGCTGTACTGCACGGCGGGCGGAAACAAGTGGTTCGGCTCCTGGCTGATGGATGATTGCATTACCTATCCATTGGCCTGCGAGGAGGGTGTGCCGGTGACCACGGCCACGTCCGACAAACTGGTCAGCGCTGCACGGCACGGTATTCTGCATGCCCCCGGTTACGAGGACTGGCTGGGCATGACACCGGTGCGTTTGCGCAATGCATTTTTCCGCGAACTGGTGATATTCGACGACCTGAGTCAAAACCGGCACAAGCACTTGCGCTTTCGGGCCATGGGCGAAAAATTGCTGTCGCACGTGAATGCCAGTGCCCATCCCGGCGTGTTCATCCTGCGCGGCAACAAGGGTGAATTGCGCTTGCTGCGCAATGAAATGGAACTGGCCGAGCGCTTGCGTGACCGCCGGGGTTTTCGCATTGTCGACCCGGCGAACTCCGATGTTGCAACCATCGTCGCCGCCTGTGCCGGCGCCAGTGTCGTCGTGGGGATCGAGGGCAGCCATCTGATACACGGCGTCAATGTACTTGCGCCGGGCGGTTCACTGCTGGTGCTGCAGCCGCCCAATCGGTTTCTGTGTTTCTTCAAATACCTGACGGATCGCGATCACCAGAACTTCGGGTTCGTGGTGGGAACGCCGGACGGCGACGGCTTCAGGGTTGACGGTGATGAAGTCGAGCGCACCCTGGACCTGTTTCCCGCAGGCTGACCAGTCAAGGATTCTGTAGGAGCGAGGCTTGCCCGCGATGGTCGTCAACGAAAACGCGTGTTTACCGGTTAAACGCGGCGCTCTTGAATCCATCGCGAGCATGCTCGCTCCTACAATTTCCTTATCTGGACAGCATTACTCTAGTAAGCATGCTTGCCGGAGAAGGCGAGCACCGTACGCGCCAGAATGGTGAAGTCGAGCCAGAGCGACCAGTTGTTGATGTACTCGATGTCCGAATCGACACGGCGAATCATCTGCTCGATATCCCTTGTTTCACCCCGAAAACCGCGCACCTGGGCCAGCCCGGTAATGCCCGGCTTGATGTTGTGGCGCGCAAAGTAATCAGCGATATCGGGGGAGTACTGTGCATCGTGTGCAATGGCATGCGGGCGAGGTCCCACCAGAGACATCTCTCCCTTCAACACGTTGAACAGTTGCGGGAGCTCGTCCAGGCTGGTTTTGCGAATGAAGGCGCCCACTTTCGTTTTACGCGGATCATTCTTTTGCGCCTGTTGGACGACGCCATCTTCCGGCTGATGGACGACCATGCTCCTGAACTTCCAGATACGGAACGAATCACCACTCCATCCCATGCGTTCCTGACGAAAGAACACAGGCCCCGGACTGTCGAGCTTGATGGCAATGGCAACCAGCAGCAGCACGGGAGCTGCCATCAGCAGGATCAGGAAGGCCAGCACTCGGTCTTCAAGGTTCTTCAGTAACAAGCGCATCCCCACCAGCGGCGTTTCAGACAGGGTCAGCACCGGAATCCCGGCAATTTCGCGAACGCTGTGGTTGATCAGGCGCAGCGAAAAAATGTCGGGCACCCAGTTAACGGCGATGTGTTTATCGAACAACTTCAGATAAACGTCCTTGATAATCTGCGAACTATCAAGCGGGGTCACGAAGTACACGGTACGAATGGCGTGTTGCGTGACCAGCTCATCCAGGTCGGAGATATGGCCCAGAATCGTCAGGCGCTGTGTCCTTTTCGAGCCATCCTTGCCGTGATCTTCGTCCGCGCCGATCAATACGGCGCCCACCACCCGCTCACCCAGCCAAGGGTTGTTGCTGATTTTCTGGTGAAGGAAGTTGGCCAGGTCGCCCGTCCCGATAATCAGGGCGTTCTCCCTTTGAGCCGGGTGGGCGAGGAATTTCTTCTGTACTTCGCGTGTCGCCAGGTGCAACAGCAACTGCGCGAAATAACCGATGACATACAACTGACCCACCAACAGGCGTGAGTACTGTTCGCTTTGTTTGGTCAGAAAGGCCATGGCCACGAGAAAACAGAAGACCGCGGTCCAGGCTTTGAGCAGCTTCAGGGCTTTTCTGGCAAATCCGACGTTGCTGCGGTAAATCGCATAGTGGTCGTAGACGACGGCCAATGCCCCAAGCAGCAACAGGACGAGAATGACGTAGGCCTGCGAGATGTAACCGATGTAATAGTTGATCAAGTACCACGCGACACCGGTCACTGCGATCCCGTCGAGGCCGGCTTGAATAACGATGCTGGTGCTGCTTCTTCGCTGAAGTACGGAACGGCTGGTATTGGGTTCAAATATCATATTCAGACCTCACTCACTGCCCCCTCGCGCCTGATGATGACGCGACCCAGTTCAAAACTGCCTGCGCTCGAACACGCAGGCACTGACGCCCCAATGAGCGACCCCCGCTCGCGGCCAGCCACCTGCCTCCAAATGTGCAAACCTCGGGCAGAATGTGGCAGCACGTGCCCTTACTGTAGCAGCACTATGAAATCATTCACGGAATCGGCGAAGTTTTCCTCAAGGCTTGTTGCGAGGCGCAATCGGCTTGGGAATCGAGAGGAATCAACGGTCCGCCATCGTTTTTCGTTGAAGGAGACCGGTGGAAAAGGGACCGGCGGCGTGCCATTGGTCGGTGCCTTTGAGTGAGAACGCAAACGGGGGCAATCGCCCCCGTTTGTGTATTTGCCAATGGATTAATCCTTTGTCAGTAATTCATCCCGTCTTCAATGGCGATACCTTGCGCGCGCATCTGCTTGATCAGGTCGGCGCGGGTGCCGGGCAGGTTGAGCATGGTCTTGGCGCGCAGGGCGGTGACTTCCTCGGCGGTGTAAGGCTGGTAGTCGGCCGGCATGCTCTTGCCCGCCATGCCGTCTTCACGCATCAACCAGTTGAGCAGATCGGCCAGTTGCGCATTGTTGAGCGCCGATTGCGACATGCCAGGCACACGGA
This sequence comes from Pseudomonas sp. NPDC089569, assembly GCF_050280625.1. Lineage (NCBI taxonomy): Bacteria > Pseudomonadati > Pseudomonadota > Gammaproteobacteria > Pseudomonadales > Pseudomonadaceae > Pseudomonas > Pseudomonas sp. NPDC089569. Next base: position 120,855 of record NZ_JBNNVQ010000001.1, on the reverse strand, counting down.
CCAGGAATTCGCGCCCGCCGGGAACCTTCAGGAAGTTACCGACAAAGCCTTTCATCCGTGGTGTGTCATTGGCGGCGGAACCCGAGCCATCACCCAGATGGCAGCCAGCGCATTGCAGCTGGTAGTTCACACCTACGCTGTAATTGGCCTGGGCAATGGGTGTTTGCAGTTCTTCGTTGCCCGGAGCATGACGCTGCGCCGGATTGGGAATGGCCCGTGCGTATACCTGTGGGGTAATGAGAAGGCATGCCAGGCTGAGGATTAAAACGTTACGCATGACGAGCAGATCTCCTGTGTAGGAACCGGCGGTGCGGCGACCCGACTTGTCGGCGAAGGCGGCGTACCTGACACAACGCGCCGACTGGTTCGCCGGCAAGCCTGGCTCCTACGAAAAGCAGGACCGTCGATTGCCAGGCAATCGACGGTCGATGCGTGTTAAACCGCCACGCCGCGAATGATCGAAACGGTGCAGTGGTAGATGTGCGATTTGGCGGCCAGGCACCAGTTCACATCGTTGTTGTTGAACGGGCGGTACGCCGGCTCTTCACTGTCGTTTCGGGTACAGGCGCACTGGGCGCAGCTTTGCTTACCGCAGCAGTCGTTGTACGAAATGATGTAGTCCTTGCCGTCCGCCGGGTTGCGGCAGGTGCCGATCCAGGTGACCTGGGACGCCTCGGTGCCCGGTGGGCAAGACGTCACGGAGCCACCGCAGCAGCTGCACAGAAAACCGTCGATGGAGCAGTAGCGCCAGTAGTCGCAGCTGTTCGGATCACCAGGGTCGCCGGCCTTCGGGTCGGTCGCGGCCAGCGCCTTGCTGGTACGGTCCAGCGGCAGCAGCAGGGGCAGGGCGGCACCGGCCACCATCAGCGAGCCCATGCGTGACAACAGTTTGCGGCGCGAGGTGGTGTCGGCAACACGGCGCGTCGAGCGTTCGAACAACAGATCCAGCAGTTTCATGAAAGTCTCCCTGCCTTATCAGTGGCTATGGCCGTGGCTGTGGTCATGGTTGTGCTCGTGGGGTTGAGCATTGAGGTACTGCTGCAGCGTGGCGTGCTTCAAGTGCTCGACCTCGAACAGGCTGTCCAGGTGCTCGCGGGAGTTGACCAGGCCCTTGGCGCGCAGGGTGCCGGCCTTGTCGATCAGGGCGGCGTAAGGCAGCTTGCCGATCTGGTAGGTCATGCCCACTTCCGGGCCGACCACGTAGGTGGCGTCTTCGAGCTTGTGCTCGCGGATCAGTGCTTGCTGGGCGTCCATGTCGCCGTCGCTGATGAACACCACGTCCAGGCGATCGGCCTGTTCCTTGGCAATCGACTTGATCGCCGGCAGCAGCGATTTGCAGATCGGGCAAGTCGGCGAGAGGAAGAACAGCAGTTGCGATTTTTCACCGGCATAGCCGAAGTTCACCGGGCGACCCTTGCGGTCGGTGGCGGTGACTTGCGGTGCGGCTTCGTTGACGGCCACGCCCTTGTCGACCATCAATGCACCGGCAGGAGCCAGGCGGCCATGCAGGACACCGATCTGACGGACCAGGCCCATGACGACAAAGGCCACTGCGACCAGCAGCACCCAGAGCAGAACGTTGGAAACTATCAAGCCTTCCATTTTGATTACCTACCAATCAATTTGAGCAGAAGAGGGGAGTTCGCCATCAGGCCATCGGCCGCGGCGTAGATGAGCAGCGCGACTGTGGCGCAAGCCAGCGTCACGAAGCCATCGAACACAGTCATGTCACGCACCACCGGCGCCACGCTGGCCAGCAGCGCCAGCGCCACCAGCACGCTGTTGCGCAGCAGCAGCACCGGCCGCAGCGGTTGCGCCTGGTCCGGGCCGGCACAGCCGCAATCGATGTCGCGACGACCGCGCCACAGGTTGATGCCCATGGCGGCGGCGTACAGCGCCAACAGGCTGGCCGCGCTCAGCGCTGCCCAGCCGCGGGTGACCGGCACCAGCAACGCGAACGCGATGGCCAGTTCCAGCAGCGGCACCAGCCGGGCGGTCGGTCGTACCAGCGCTTCGGGCAGCAACTGATAGTCCGCCAGTTGCCGGGCGAAGCGACCCGGCGCGCGCACCTTGTGGGTCGCGGCACTGGCCAGCAGCACCGCAATGGCGATGGCGCTGGCAATGATGAAGATCGGATCTGATTGCATGGCCGAACCTCTTAGTAACTCATGACCTGAGTCGCGGTTTTTGCGACTTTTGCCATGGCACCGGTGTGTTGGTTGGTCTTGAGGTCGAAGATCTGCAGGCCGCCCTCGACGTCAGCGCCCAGCAACAACGGCTTGTCGTCGCCGGTGGCTTGCATGCTCCAGATCGGAGCCGGGGCCTCCAGGGTGGCGATTTTTTTGCCGGTCTTCAGATCGAAGGCCCAGATCAGGGGGCTTGGGTCTTCCCACTTCATCGGTTCGTGGGCGTCATGCATCAGCACGTACAAGCGGTTGAGCTTCGGCGCGACCGCCATCAGCTGCCAGCCGCCCGGTGCCCAGCCGGCTTTCTTCTCTTCGTCGGTGGTCAGCGACCAGCTCGGCAGGATTTTCGGCGCATCGCCGGAGAAGTCCACGGCGCGAATGGTGCCGGTGGTGGTAGTGAAGTAGTAGGTATCGCCGACGTTAACCGCACGCTCCACCAGTTTTTCCGCGTTCGGATCGAAGAACGGCGTGCGGCTGCGCGCGGTTTCCTGGCCCTGGTCGTTGATCGTCACCACTTGCAGGCTGCCATCGCCGCACAGCGAGGCGAAACGGCGCTTGCCGATCGGGTAGTTGAGCACGCAGCCCGGGATCGCGATTTCCGTGGCCACGGCCTTGGTCTGCGTGTCGACCACGGTCACCGAGGTGGACGGGGTGAAGTTGTAGACATAGACGAAACGGTCATCGCCGCTGGTCTTGAGGCCATAACGCTGGGTCAGCGATTCGGCGCGCTTGTTCGGGATCAGCACTTCCCAGGCCGGCGACAGGGTCGAGCTGTCCCAGGCGGTCAACACGTCGGTACGGGTACCGCGAGTGCCGCGTGAGTACCAGATGTCGGCGCTGTAGATCGTCTTGCCGTCATGGCTCAGGGCCGAAGGTGCGGCAAAACCGGTCGGCACCATGCCCAGCACACGCTTCTGGTCGGGATCGACCACGGTGACACGGCCGGCGACGAAGCTGTCGAACTCGACATCGACGACGAAGGCACGGTGCGGTTCAGCCGGGAATGCCAGGGTGGTCTGGCCGATGGTATCGGCGGGCAGGTCCGCACGGGCACTGTTCAAACCGAGTACAAGCAGGCTCAGGCCAAGCGCTGACTGTACGGAGATCCTGTTTGTTCGCATAAGGGGAACTTCCTGAATTGTTGGTAACGCGGATCGCGGGTGAATGGGCAGATTCTGACGATTGAATAGTGCCTCGCCCGCCAATTCGGGGAATTGCCCTGCCTGCCAACTGTTTGTGTATCTGTGCCAGCAGGAGCGAGCGATGCGGCGACCCGACTTGCCCGCGAAGGCGGCCTCACGTCATGCGGCGGCCATGAAAACGCCTTCGCCGGCAAGCCTGGCTCCTACGGATTTGTGGCGGCCACAAACCTCCATGTACGACGCAGGACCATTGTGGGAGCGAGCCTGCTCGCGATGGCGTTCATGCGTCCTGCGGCGCCATCGAAAACGCCATCGCCTGTAGGAGCCAGGCTTGCCGGCGAAGGCGCCCCACGTCATGCGACGCCATCGAAAACGCTTGCGCCTGTAGGAGCCAGGCTTGCCGGCGAAAGCGGCCTCGCGTTATGCGGCGCCATCGAAAACGCCATCGCCTGTAGGAGCCAGGCTTGCCGGCGAAGGCGGCCTCGCGTCATGCGGCGCCATCGAAAACACCATCGCCTGTAGGAGCCAGGCTTGCCGGCGAAGGCGGCCTCACGTCATGCGGCGGCCATGAAAACGGGTTCGCCGGCAAGCCTGGCTCCTACAAAGAGAAGGCGCCCTTGCGTCTTGCGGTGGCCATGAAAACGCCTTCGCCTACAAGGAATCGGATATGGCCAAGGGAAGGGAAAAACTGAACACCGCGCCGCAGGGCTCCAGGTTTTGCGCCCAGATATCGCCCCGATGGCGGCCGATGATGTTTTTGCACAGCGCCAGGCCAATGCCGTTGCCGCTGACCTTGGACGAGAAAAAACCGTCGAACAATTTCTCTTGCGCCTGGGCCTGAATACCCCGTCCACGGTCTTCGATGCTGACCTTCGCCACACCGTTGTCGGCGCTGGCATGGATGCGCAGCACGCGGCGTTCGAGGGGCAGGTCGGCCATTTCTTCGATGGCGTTGAAGGCCAGGTTGAGGATCACCTGGCCGATCAGCACTTTCTCGCAGCTCACCCGCAACGGCTCGGGCGAGGTCATTACTTCCACACGCACCCTGCTGGGTTCGGCCCGCAGGCTGATGAAGTAGCGGGTTTCGCGCAGCAGTTCATTGAGGTCGATCAGCTCCTCGCTCTGCTCCAGCTTGACCACGTAATCGCGCACGCTCTTGATGATCACCGATGCGTGCTCGATTTGCCGCACAGCGCTCTGCAATCCCCAGACGACACCCTCATCGGTGCTGGCCGCATTGCCCAGGCGAATCAGCGTGCCCTCGATGAAGTTGCGCGTGGCTGCCAGCGGCTGGCTCAGTTCATGGGCAATGGCCACGGCCATTTCACCCATGGCGTTGTAGCGCGCCAGGTATTCGAGTTTCTGCTCGCTGAGCCGCCGTGCTTCTTCGGCCTGCACCTGCTCGGTGACATCGCGGAACAGCAACAGGTGGCCAACCAGATCATCTTCAATCTCGATAAAGCGGCAGGTCGCATCGTGCCAGCGCCATTGGCCGTCATGCCGCCGCACCTTGTAGTGGACATTGAACGGCGCGTGTTCCGCCGTGTCATTGGCCAACTGCTGCAACAGGCGCTGGCGTGAAGTGTCGTCGCATCCATCAAGAAAGTTCGTGCCCATCAGCTTGTGCACGTCACTGCTGAGCAAGTGCGCCGCAGAGTCACTGATAAAGCGGATATCGCCCTGCGGGCCAAGCACTGCCACGCCTTCGGCCAAATCCTGCATGAATGCCTTGAGCCGGCTTTCGAAGCGCTTGAGGTCGCGCTTGACCTTGTCCTCTTTGGAAATGTCGCGGAACTGCACCATCAACACATCGCGCCCCTCCAGGTGCACCAGGGTCGCGACGGCTTCCGACAAGATTTCCACCCCTTGTTTGGAGCGATAGCACCATTCGATGGCGCGCTGACCGGTGCGGGCGGCTCCCTCCAGCCAGCGCAGGCCCACCGAGCGCCGGTACTTGGGGGCATCGCGGGTCATGTCCGGGGCCTTGAGCGGCGTCAGTTCCTCCAGGGTAAACCCCAGTGCCGCCAACGCCGCGGCATTGGCCCAGAGAATCTCCTTGCTGTGGGCATCGTGAAGAATGATGCACAGCGGCATCGCTTCGATCAGCGCATAAAAGTCGTTCGGTTTCGGCAAATACATCGCGCAGCCCTTGACGGCAGGGGGTTGTGAGCGGTCGAGCCGCCAGTATGGCGCTTTATACAGGCGCGCGCGCGGGGATGCGCTCAGAGGTTATCGGGGTGGCCCTAGGGGTTTTCTTTAGGCGAGGGGCTGCACGCACCAATAGTGGTGCCCGGATGCGGTTTTTACACTGGACCGCAATGCAAGGGCATCCACCCGATTCCCTGTACCTGTAGGAGCGAGCACGCTCGCGATGGTCGTCAACGATAACGCTGGCAGCCTGACACCCAGCGGTGCTCTGTCGTTCATCGCGAGCATGCTCGCTCCTACACAGGGAATCGTCGTTGCCCGACTCACAACAAGTAAAAACGGAGAAAGCCCATGCTGCGTTCAGCGGTCGCGCAACAAGACGCATCGATCGGCCTCGACGAAAATGTCGTCGATAGCCCGCTCTTTGCGCAGGTACTGGAAGAAGTACGCCAGCGTCGCAACGAATTCGACAGCGGCTCCCATGTGCCACGGGACATGATCGAGCGCTTCAAGCAGGTGGGTATCTACCGTGCCGCCACGCCCAAGTGCTACGGCGGCGACGCGCTGGCTCCTGCTCTTTTTCTGCGCATGATCGAACGCATTTCCGAAGCCGACGGCTCGGCCGGCTGGGTCGCCAGCTTCGGCAGCGCTGGCGTCTATCTTGCTGCCTTGCCGCCAGAAACCCTGGCTGAAATCTATGCTGACAGCCCTGACCTGGTGTTTGCCGGTGGCCTGTTCCCGCTGCAACCGGCCGAAGCGGTTGAAGGTGGCTGGCAAGTCAACGGCACCTGGAAATTCGCCAGCGGCTGCAAAGGCGCTGATCTGCTGGGTGTCGGTATCGGCGCCGCCGGTGGCAAGCCGCGCACGGCGGTATTCCGTCCGGATCAGGTGGAAATCGTCGAAAACTGGGATGTGGTCGGCCTCAAAGGCACCGGCAGCCATGACTTGCGCGTGAGCGACAAGCGCGTCGACGAACGCTGGACCTTCATCCGCGGCGGTGCCGCCACCATCGATGAGCCGCTGTTCCGCTACCCGTCGATTGCCTATGCCGCGCAAGTGCTGGCGGTGGTCAACCTGGGCCTTGCCCGCGCTGCGCTCGACGAAGTCAGCCGCATGGCCGGCGGCGGAGGCATCACCGGCGCGCCGAAGATGGCCGATCGCGCTTACGTACGCATCGAGATCGCCAAGGCCGAAGCCAAACTCAGCGCCGCACGGGCGTTCTTCTACAACACCACCGAACAGGTGTGGAACTCGATCCTGGCCGGCAACCCGGTTACGCCCGAGCAGACCAGCCAGCTGCGCCTGTCGGCGATCCACGTGTCCCAGGCCGGCGCCGCCGTGGTGCAAAGCGCCTACGGCCTGGCCGGGACCACCGCCATTTACCTGCGTCATCCGCTGCAACGCTACCTGCGCGATTCAATGGTGGTGACCCAGCACGCCTTCCTCAGCGAAGGGCTGTACGACGGCGCGGGCTCGGTGTTCCTCGGCGTACCGCCATTCCCCGGCTACATCTGAATCTCATTACTTCTTCAAGGATTTGCACCATGTCCAAAGCTACCCAGGAACCGCTGCGCGTCGTCTTCTGCATCGGCATCACCCAGAACTTTTTCGACCTGCCCACCGGCGAAGGCCTGAGCGTGTGGAAAGGCTTCAGCCAGATGATGGGCGATCTGGGCGCCATGCCCGGTATCACCGTGCTCGGCGCCATGGACGACGACCGTCTGATGGTCGGCCCGTCCACGACGTCGCCCTGGACCGTCTACATCATGGCCGACGTCGACTGCCACCAGACGGTGATCGACGCCTGCAACCTGTTTCGTACCACCCCGGTGAACGAGTACAGCCTGTGGCGCTACGCCAAGGTTGAAGCGCGCATCGGCCGCCCGTTGACCATCCCAGAAGCGGCCCGGGTGTAAGCCATGAACGAGGCCTTGCTGCAGCGTCTGGCGACGCTCGAAGGGGAAAGCGCGGTGCGTCGCCTGATGGCGCGCTACATGGACCTGTGCGATGTGCCCAGGGCCGTCACCCAGGTCAGCGAACTGGCCGCGCTGTTCTGCGAAGACGCGATCTGGGAAGGCGTCGGCCGCCAGACCGCGCAAACCTTCGGCCAGCATCGTGGGCGTGACGCCGTGGCGGCCTTCGTCGGCAGCTACTTGCCGCCGTCCGACCACTTTCAACTGAACCTGCATTACCTCACCAGCGAGTCGATCCTGGTCGACGGCCATGTCGCGCAGGGCCAGTGGATCATGCAGCAGATCTCGACCTATGCCGATGGCCGCAGCGAGTTGTTCGGCACCCGGCTGAACATCGATTTTCGCTGCGTCGATGGCACCTGGTTGATCGCACATTTCCGCACCCAACGCCTGTTTAACCAGGAGCTGAACGCATGAGCACCTTCATCAGCGAATTTCTCCTCGGCGGCGACGGCAAACGCGTTGCCATCAAGGATTCCATCGACATCGCCGGCTATCCGACCCGTTCCGGCAGCCGCGCTTTCGCGGACGCCCCGGCGGCGGCGAAAAACGCCGAAGTCGTGGACGCAATTCTTGAAGCCGGCTGGCAGATCGTCGGCAAGACCAACCTGCACGAACTGGCCTTCGGTGTCACCGGCATCAATGACTGGACCGGCACGCCGGTCAATCCCCAGGCACCGGACCGCGTGCCCGGTGGCTCTTCCAGCGGCTCGGCATCCGCCGTCGCGGCGGGGCTGGCGGACATCGCCATCGGCACCGACACCGGTGGCTCGGTGCGCGTACCGGCGGCGTGCTGCGGGATTGCCGGGCTCAAGCCAACCTATGGTCGTGTCAGCCGGGTCGGCGCCCATCCGCTGGAGTCGAGCCTCGATTGCGTCGGGCCATTCGCCCGCACCATGGACGACCTGATCGCCGCCATGCAGGTGATTTGCCCGGGCTTTGCCGTGCAGGACCTGCCGGGTGATGGCGCCAGGGTCGGCTTTCTCGAAGTGGCGTGCGAACCGCATCTGCAAGCCAGCCTGGGGGCTGCCGCCGACCGTGCCGGATGGCATCGCAGCAGCCTGCACCTGAGCGAATTCGAAGCGGCGTTCGCTGCCGGTTTGACCGTGATCAATTTCGAGAACTGGGCCGCCTTCGGCCACCTCACCGGTAAAGGCCTGCTCGGCGTCGACGTGGAAACCCGTCTGTTGGCGGCCAGCCGTACGACACGTGAAGAACTCGCAGAGGCCGAAGCCGTGCGCACCCGTTTCACCCAACAGGTGGACGCCGCGCTGCAAGACTTTTCCGTATTGCTGCTGCCGACCTTGCCGAGCCTGCCGCCGACCCTGAGCGAGGCACGTGCCGGCAGCAAGGCCGTGGCGGGTATGACCCCACTGGTGCGGCCATTCAACTTGAGCGGCCACCCGGCACTGACCGTACCGGTGGAGCTTGACTGCGGCGGGCTGAAAGTCGGCCTGCAAATCGTCGGTGCAAAAGGTCAGGACGAGCTGGTCTGCGCCTTTGGTGCGCAGTTGCAGCAACGCATGGCCAGTGAGCGCCCGGCGTCGAAAACCAAATCATAAAAAGAAGCCATGAGGAGAACCGCATGAGCACTCATGAATACCGGCTGATCGCGACGTCGAAAAGCCCGCAGGACCTGGTCCAGCACGACCGCGTCGATGTCTCGCTGTACAACGACCCGGCACTGTTCGAAGCCGAGCTGGAAAAGATTTTCTACCGCACCTGGGTGTGGGTCGCCCACGAAAGCGAAGTGCGCAACAGCGGCGACTTCAAGACCGCCACCATCGGCCGTCGCCCGGTCATCGTCGTGCGCGACAAGAAGAACAACATCAACGTGCTGGAAAACCGTTGCCGGCACCGTGGCGCCACCGTGTGCGAGAAGCACAAGGGCAACGCCACCGGTTTCACCTGCCCGTACCACAGCTGGTCCTATGGCCTGGACGGCAAGCTGCGTGCACTGCCGTACCCGGATGGTTACGAAGGCATTCTGGAAAAGTCCGAGCTGCCGCTGACCAGCCTGCGGGTCGAGAGCTACGCCGGCATGATCTTCGCCAGCTACAACGACGAGATCGAACCGCTGGAAGACTTCCTCGGCGGTGCCAAGCACTGGATGGACCTGTTCATGAAGCAGGGCGCCGGTTACCCGATCAAGACCCAGGGCGAACACAAGTTCAGCTTCAAGGGCAACTGGAAGATCCAGCTGGAAAACACCACCGACGGCTATCACTTCCCGATCGTGCACAAGTCGTTCATGTCGTCGGTGGATGAAGAAACCTCGGAAATGCTCTCGTTCATGACCGACGAACAAGCCGTGACCCACTCGTTGGGCAACGGCCACAGCGTGATGGTGATGGTGCCGGAGCACGTCGACCTGGATCACGACGACGGCACCGAGCAGTTGCAGGAGCGCTTCGCCCACGTCACTGAAGAACTGTCGAAAACCATGCCGCCCGAGCAAGTGCGTCGCATCGTGCGCTCGCTGCACGGCGCTGGGTTCAACCTGAACCTGTTCCCCAACATCGCGATGTCGATGTCGTTCTTCCGCGTGCTGCGCCCGGTGTCGGTGACCGAAACGGAAATCCGCCACGTCGCCCTCGGCATGGACGGTGGCCCGGAAATCGCCAACCGCGAGCGCATGCGTATTCACGAACACTTCCAGGGCCCGTTCGGTTTCGGCAGCCCTGACGATGCCGAGGCCTGGGACCGCGTGCAGCGCGGCTCGTATGCCGGCGTCGATGCGCCAATCCTGGTCAACCGCGGCCTCAATCGCGAAATCACCGCTGAAAACGGCGACAAGGTCTCCCACGCCACCGACGAAGGCGGTATGCGCGGTGCCTACGACATGTGGAAAAGGATGATGAGCCAATGAGCAATCAAGACACCCTGAACGGTTTTGCCGGCCCCTTGGCCCAGGCCATCGAATTCATCTGGCGCGAAGCCGAACTGCTCGACCACAAGAACTACGCCGAGTGGGCGACCCTGTGGAGCGAAAGCGGCAAGTACATCGTGCCGATCGACCCGGACACCGAAGATTTCGAGGCGACCCTCAACTACGCCTACGACGATGCGCGCATGCGTGACCTGCGCATCGAACGCCTGACCGCCGGCTACTCGCCGTCGGCGGTGGACGCGGCGAAAACCATTCGCACCGTCTCGCGCTTTCGCCTGGTGGAAGCGGCCGGCGACATCGTTGAAGTCAACTCGGCGCAAATCCTGTACGCCTACAAGCGTGGCGTGCACACCCCGTTCGTGGCTGACCTGAACCACCGCATTCGTTTCACCGACGGCGTGCCGAGCCTGGAACGCAAGGTCGTGCGCCTGATCAACTCCACCGACAGCCTGAGCGCATTGGGCTTCCTTCTGTGAGGGCAACATCATGAGTCGAGTAGCCCTGGTAACGGGCGCCTCGCGCGGACTGGGCGAGTGCATCGCCCGCCGTCTGCACGCGGCGGGTTATCGCGTCGGCCTGGCCGACGTGCAGATCGAAGGTGTGCAGCGTCTGGCACAGGAACTCGACGGGAGTGGCGAGAGTGCCGTGGCCATCGAGCTGGATGTGCGCAGCAAGGCCGATTTTCAGCGTGCCCGCGACCTGCTCGGCGAGCGCTGGGGTGGCACCGATATTCTGGTGAACAACGCCGGTGTGTCGAAAGTCGCGGCGTTGATGGACATCACGCCTGAGGAATTCGACGAGTCGATGGCGATCAACCTGCGCGGCACCTTCGTGGCCTGCCAGGTATTCGGCGCGCACTTTGCCGAGCGGGGCTTCGGTCGCATCGTCAACATTGCCTCCCTGGCCGGGCAAAACGGCGGCACCGCCACCGGTGCGCACTACGCCGCGGCCAAGGGTGGTGTGGCGACGCTGACCAAAGTCTTCGCCCGTGAACTGGCGCCGCGCGGTGTGACGGTCAACAGCATTTCGCCAGGTCCGCTGGACTTGCCGGTGGTACGCGAAACCGTGGCCCCGGAGCGCCTGGAACAGATTCTGAAAATGATCCCGGCCGGCGAACTGGGTGATCCGGCGTTCATCGCCGACAGCGTCCTGCTGCTGATCGCTGACCACGCCACCTCGGTAACCGGTGCGTGCCTGGACATCAACGGCGGCTTGTTCATGCGTTAAGCGATTTCATGGCTGAACAAAACACTGTGGGAGCTGGCTTGCCAGCGAAGGCGTCCACATTGGCGATACATGACTCAAGACCGCCATCGCTGGCAAGCCAGCTCCCACAGTGTGTCATTCGCCAAGTTAAGAACAGGGTGCTCTCGGGTGCCGTGATAACGAAAAACAAGATGATTCAGGTGATGCAATGATGAAGGTGAAGATCGAAAGGATCGTCGACGAAGCGCTGGATATCCGTTCCTTTCGCCTCGTGCGCAGTGACGGCCAGCCGCTCGACGCCTATGAACCGGGGGCACACGTCGACCTCACGGGGCCGACCGGTGTGACCCGCCAGTATTCGCTGTGCAGCCCGCCCGAGGATCGCCGCGCCTATCTGGTGGCGGTCAAGAAAGAGCCGCAATCGCGCGGTGGCTCGCAAGCGCTGCATGAGCAGGTGCAAGAGGGTATGGAGCTGGAAATGGGGGCCCCGCGCAACCTGTTCCGCCTCGACCCGACGGCCACCGAACACCTGTTGTTCGCCGCCGGCATCGGTGTCACGCCGCTGCTGAGCATGGCCTATCGGTTGGTGGAAAGCGGCCAGCCGTATCGCCTGCATTACTTCGCCCGCTCGGCGCAGTACGCCGCGTTCGCCGACCTGCTGGCGACGGAGTTTGCCGGACAGGTGGAGTTCCATTACGGCGTCGAGCCAGGCGACCTGGACGCGGAGCTGAGCGAGTGCCTGGCGCGTGCCGGCAGCGATGCCCACGTCTACACCTGCGGCCCGGCTCCGTTCATGAACAAGGTGGTGGAAGTGGCCGCGCGCAGCCGTGCGGACGACGCCATCCACCTGGAGCACTTTGCGGCGGATCCTGCGGCCAACAGCGCCCCGGCCGGCAGCTTCGAAGTGGAGTTGGCCAGTTCCGGTGTGGTGCTGCAGGTGCCCGCCGACAGCAGCCTGGTGGATGTGTTGCAGGCCCATGGCTGCGACATCGACACCGAGTGTCGCGAAGGCATCTGCGGCACCTGCATCGTCGAAGTGCTGGACGGGGTGCCGGAGCACCGTGACAACTGCCTGTCCAACAAGGAAAAGGCTTCCAACAAGCAGATTTGCGCCTGTGTTTCCCGGGCACTTTCCGCTCGTCTGGTATTGGACATCTAAGCGCTTTCTTCACTGGAAAGCCGACGCCGGAGCCTGTTGAATGGGCGCCCGGCGGCCGTCGAGGGAGGAGACGGTCAACCTGCAACAGATATTTTTAGCGAACCGCTCGACGAAGCGGTCGAAAAATAACAACAAAAACACGTGAGGCTTTGCGGACATGACTACAGCATCGGCAGTGCGCAACGAGGCGTTCGAAAGTTGGCTGAGCCAGGTTAACCAGGCTTGCGGGCGTTTCGATGCCCGTGCACTGGATGCCGATTTCTATGGCGAGTTGGCGGAGTTTCGCAGCGGCGCGATCAAGCTCAGCGTGGTCGATATGGCGCACGTGCATCTGTATCGCTCCAGCAAGGACGTCAGCATCAGCAGCGACGGCCATTACTATGCGGTGTTCCAGATGCGCGGCAGCTCGCAGCTGGAGCAGGGCGACAGCCGTGCGCTGCTGGGCTGTGGCGACATCGCCCTGATCGATGCCAGCCGTCCGAGCGACATGACCTACAACGACGACTCCCGGCAACTGTCGCTGATCCTGCCGCGTCAGGTGGTCGAGCGTGGTTCACACTTCACGGCGGTCAATTGCGCCACGCGCATTGCAGCCAACAGCCCCTTGGCGGCGATGGCCAACAAGTTGGTCCTGGAGACCCGCCAGCAGGAAGGGCTGGACATGCAGGAAAGCGAAGCGGTGCTCGATGCGCTGGTCAGCCTGCTATTGCCGGGGGTCAGCGCCCGCGACAATGGCGGCGATGCCCACGAGCGGCAGTTTCGCAAGATCATTGCCTTCATCGACGAACACCTGAGCAACGAAGAACTGTGCCCCGAGCTGATCGCCCGTGAGGTGGGAGTATCGGTGCGCGGCCTGTACCGGATGTTCTCCAAGCGTGGCCTGGTGGTGGCGCAGTACATCAAGCACCGGCGGCTGGACTTCTGCGCGGAAAACCTGCGCCGCTCGGATGTCGAGCAGAAACTCTCGGCCTTGTGCTACGCCTGGGGTTTTTCCGATTCGAGCTACTTTTCATCGGCATTCAAATCGCGGTTTGGCGTGTCGCCGGGGGCTTACCGCAAGCGCTATAGCCACAATTGATGTTGATTGTGCCGGCCTCATCGCGAGCAGGCTCGCTCCCACAGTAAATCGGTGCGAACACAGGGTTTGTGTGCGCAGCGAATCATTGTGGGAGCGAGCCTGCTCGCGATGAGGCCCGAATGATCAATGCCTTGCCGGCTCCTCCACCGGCAAATGCAACACCTCGCGCACCAGCATGGCAATGCTGGTCACGCCCATCTTTTCCTTGATCTTGGTGCGGTGCACATCGACGGTTTTCACGCTGATGTTCAACTCCCGCGCAATCACCTTGCTGGCCTTGCCATCGATCACCAGCATCAGCACCTCGCGCTCGCGGCTGGTCAACAGCGCCAGCTTGCCTTGCAGGTTCTGGCGCTGCTGCTGGTCGGCCTGGGCGTGCACGGCGGTCTTGAGCGCGGCCTGGATGCGGTCGATCATCTGCTGCGGGTTGTAGGGCTTCTCGACGAAGTCCAGGGCGCCGTTCTTCATCGCCGTCACCGACATCGGAATGTCGCCATGGGCCGAGACGAAAATGGTCGGCAAGGTGCTGCCGCGCTGGTTGAGGATTTCCTGCAACTGGAAACCGCTGGTTTCCGGCATGCGCACATCCAGCACCAGGCAAGCCGGTTGCCTGGGGTCGTACTGGCTGAGGAATTCTTCGGCGCCGGCAAAGCACTGCGCCTGCACGCTGACCGACTCCAGCAGCCACGCCAGTGAAGTGCGCAGGTCCTTGTCGTCGTCAACGATGTAAACAATCGGTTTGCGGGTTTCCATCAGGGATTGCCACGAAATTTCTAATTATTGTTTTCGCTCGCGTGCACGCGCGGCGGACATCGGCTCATCTTTTTCGGAGCCAGTTAGCAGAATACCCACTGTGACCTGCCCTGACGATAAAGAAACCACCTAGTCGACTAGCGGAAAGCCACCCCCGTGATGGGGATCGTGTGAATGGTTGTGCGCAGCGCAGGACCTTACTCTAGTTCCATCACCTACGGGCTGCGCAAGAGCGGCCCTCCTGAAGGAAGGGGCATCGACATGGCCGACCTGAGCCAGCAGCAAATCGACTTTCGCAACGCCATGGCGCAGCTGCCAGCGGCGGTGAACATCATCACCACCAATGGCCCTGGCGGTCGTTGCGGCATCACCGCCAGCGCCGTGTGCTCGGTGACCGATTCGCCGCCCACGGTGCTGGTATGCGTGAACCGCAACAGCGCTACCCATGATGTGTTCCGCACCAACGGCCGTCTGTGCGTCAACGTGCTGTGCGGTGAGCAGGAAGAACTGGCCCGGCACTTCGCCGGCATGACCAAAGTGCCGATGGACGAACGTTTCGCCTGGGATCTGTGGGACGACGGCGCCGCCGAAGTGCCGGTGCTGCGCGACGCGCTGGTGCAGCTGGAAGGGCGGATCAGCGAGTGCAAGGAAGTGGGCTCGCACTCGGTGATGTTCGTGGAACTGGAAAAAGTCGGCGTACGCGAACCACGCGACAGCCTGGTGTACTTCAACCGCCTGTTCCATCGCCTGGAACATGCCGGGGCGCATTGCTGACTTGTGGGAGCGAGCCTGCTCGCGATGGCGGAGTGTCAGGCGACATTGAAGTTGGATGTGCCGGTCTCATCGCGAGCAGGCTCGCTCCCACAATGGATCTGTTGTGAACATAAAGTTTGTGTACGACCAGAATCCCACGTGCCGATCGTTCCCACGCTCTGCGTGGGAACGCCTCCTCGGACGCTCCGCGTTCGGCTTTGGATCGTGGGACGCAAAGCGTCCCGGGCTGCATTCCCACGCAGAGCGTGGGAACGATCCATCTGACGGCCTCTTCGCGGGCAAGCCTCGCTCCTACAGCGAAGGCGGTGTATCAGACCTGCAGATACTCCCGCGCCAGCAGACACGCCCGCTCGATCAGCATCGGTGCCATTTCAATTGCGGTCTGTGTGCCCTGGCGGGTGTGAATCCAGCCCAGGTAGGTGGTGCCGCGCAGCATCAGAAACAGCGCCAATGCCTGGCGATCCGCCGCAGTCAGCGGCTTGACCGCGTGATAACCCTCAAGCAGCGCCGCCTTGATCTGCTCGTAGCGCGGGTCGTCAATGCAGAAGTACAGGGCGGTAGCCAGTTCGAACATGTGCCAGCCGAAACCGGCGTCGTCGAAATCGATCAGGCGCAGGCGCGGGCCTTCGATCAGCAGGTTCTCCGGCACCAGGTCGGCGTGGATCATGCCGAAGTTGCCAAGGTGCCGGCCATATTGACGCAAGTCCCTGCGCGCGCTGCGCCGAGCCTGTTGCAGCAGTTCACGTTGTTCATCGCTGAGCTGTTCCAGCTCCCAGAAACGCCCCCAGAACGGGTTGGCACCGATCAAGCCGTCTTCATCCCAGGCATGCCGGACGAACTCGTCGGGTTGTTGCCACTGCGCCGAATGCAGGTGGATACGTGCGGCAATCGCCCCGGCTTCGCTAAACAGAAAGTCGATTTCGGTACCGGCCTGCACCCCGTCCTCGGAGGTGCCCGCCGTCGCGCCGGGTAACCAGGCAAGCATGTCGACATGCCGCTCGCCCAGTTCGTGATGGCTGACTTCGACCAGGTGGCGTTGGTCTTGCGTACGAATGATCTGCGGCACGGTGATGCCGGCAGCGGCCAGCGCCTCCATCCATTGCAGTTCGGAACGCAGCGCGGCTTCGCAGTGATAGCCGTTGCGATGAATGCGCAGGGCCACCCGCTGGCCATCCTGGCGCCAGGCGGAGAACACCGCGTTTTCACGGAATTTCACCAGTTCGATGTCGGCAAAATCGCCGTCCCAGTGTTGCAGGGCATGGCGCGCCAGATCGTGCAGACGGGCGATTTGCTGGTCGTGGTTCAGGGTATGGAGTTCAGTCATGGCAGGGGCCTCAAATCGCACTCAGGGCGTGGTCCAGGGTGTCGACGAACAGATCGGCGTGTTCGCGGTTGAATACCAGTGGCGGACGCAGTTTGAGAATGTTGTCGCCGGCGCCGATCTTGCTGATCAGCACACCGTTGTCGCGCATGTCGTTGACCACCTTGCGCGCCTCCAGCCCGGCGGGTTCCTTGCTGGCCTGGTCGCGCACCAGTTCCATGGCGAAGAACAGACCCTTGCCGCGCACATCGCCGATGATCGAGTGCTTGCTCGCCAGCACCTGCAGGCGCTGCTGCACGTAGGCACCGACGCTTTGCGCGTTGTCGAGCAATTGCCGCTGCTCGATTTCATCGAGCACCGCCATGCCCACCGCCGCCGCCACGGGCGAGCCGCCGAAGGTGTTGAAGTACATGGCGTTGCGGCCGAACGACTCCACCAGCGACTTGTGGGTGATCAGGCCGGCCAGGGGATAGCCGTTACCCATGGGTTTGCCGAGGGTGACGATGTCCGGCACCACGCCGTGGGCCGAATGCCCCCACAAATGATCGCCGGTGCGAGCGAAACCGGACTGCACTTCATCGGCGATGAACAATCCGCCGGCGGCGCGAATCAGCGCTGCCGCCTTGCCGACGAAGCTGGCCGGCACCCGTGGCAAGCCTTCATTGGCGAACAGCGTGTCGATCAACAGTGCCGCCGGGCGAATGCCCTGGGCCTGCATCGAGGCAATCGCGGCGGCAATGTTGGAGGCATACTGCTCGGCCAGTTGCGCCTCGGTGGTGCCGGCCGGTGCGTGGTACAGGCAGGGAATCGGCACGGCGCGGGCGTGGGCGGCGAAGGGTTCCGGCGAGGGCAGGGCGGTGGTGACTTCGGCCAGCGACGCGGAGTTGCCGTGGTAGTTGTAGTCACTGACGATGATGCCCGTGCCGCCGCTGGCGTAGCGCGCCAGGCGCAGTGCCAGTTCATTGGCTTCGGTGCCGGTGCAGGTGAACATGGCGGTGTCCAGCGGCTGGGCGAACGTCGCGGTCAGGCGCTCGGCGTAACGCACCACTTGCTCATCCAGGTAACGGGTGTGGATGTTCAGCGTGCTCGCCTGACGGTGCATGGCCTCGACCACGCGGGGGTTGCAGTGCCCGACACAGGGCACGTTGTTGTACACGTCCAGATAGCGACGGCCGTCGACATCGAACAGCCAGACGCCTTCACCGCGCACCAGGTGCAGGGGCTTGTCGTAGAACAACGGCGAGGCGCTGCCCAGTACGCGATGGCGGCGTTGCAGCAGGGTGGCTTCAGGCATGGTCGGGGGTCTCCAGTGACGTGGTCGGGGCTGGCAGGCGCGAGCGCAGCAGGTAGTTGAAAATGCACAGGGCGAAGGTTGCAGCGAGGGCCATCAGCATCTTCACATCCAGCTGGAAGCAGGCGGCGATCACCCCCAGGGTCAGGGCCAGGCCGAGCCAGGCGACGATTTTGCCGCCCGCCAGGCGGAAAGGACGCGGCAGATCCGGCTGACTGTGCTTGATGCGCAGGTAGGCGGCGAAGATGAACAGGTAGCAAACGTTGAGCAGCAGCACCACGGCGAGCATCACGGTGGCCGGGTCGACGGTCGACAACGGCAGGCCGATGGCACCGATCAGCAGCAGCGCCGGGTACGGCGTACCGCGTTTGCCGGTCGTGCCCAGCCACTGTGGGAACAGCCCATCGCGCGCCATGGCGAACAACTGCCGGGACGCGGCGTAGACCAATGAGAAGAAAGTGGCGATCAGGCCGAACACGCCGCCGCAGCCAATCACCTTGGCCAGCCAGGAGCCTTCACCAAAGGCGCTGCCGCTGGACATCGCCGCGTACAGCGGGTCGCCCGCCGAACCCACAAGCTCCACACCGCCGGCGCCGGGTGCACACACCAGCACCACCAATGCGGTGACCAGCAGCGTGCCGATGGCCGCGAGAATGCCGCGTGGCATGCTGCGGCCGGGGTTGTCGGCTTCTTCTGCCGCCGATCCGGTCTGCTCGACGGTGATGAACAACCAGATCGCGAACGGTACGCAGGCGAAGATGCCGCCGAGGCTGACCGGGGCTGCCACGTTGGCCGGCAATGTCAGCAGGTTGGCCAGGTCGACATGGGGCGCCATGGCCACGCCGAAGGTCAGCAGGGCAGCGACGGCGATCACGCCGGCGATGAACGTCAGGCCCATGGCCTCACCCACGCCGCGCAAGTGAATGCCGACGATCACGGCGAACAGCGCGATCTTCACCGGCCAGCCGCCGAAGCCGAACATCGACTCGGTATAGGCGCAGATAAAGGTCGCCGCCGCGCCGGTGCCGATAGTCAGGGCCAGCGCGCACGCCACACCGACCAGATAGCCCACGAACGGTCCGAAGGCACTTTGCGCATACACGAACACACCACCGGCACTGGGCAGCGCCGTGGACAGTTCTGCCACGCACAAGGCCAGGCCACCGCACAGCAGCGCCATCAGCAGCGTGGCGATCAGCATGTTCAGCCAACCGCCGGCCATCAAGCCGAAGTTCCAGCCGGAAAACTGCCCGGCCACCACCAACGCAATTCCGAGGCCGGCGATCTTTGGCCAGCCCAACGCACTTTTCTTAAGCACAGACGTCTCCCGCGACCCGAGGGTCGATTTATTGTTTTTAGTGAGAATTGGAGGGGTTCAGCGTTGCTTCGCGCCCACTGGATGGGGCTGGTCTCGATACTACGCGCGGGGTCCGAGGCGGCATGTTTGCGTGCATGCCATGTGGTTGATTGTGGGTGCCAGATTTGAACAGCGAGCAAGGGCAGCTGTAGGAGCGAGGCTTGCCCGCGAAAGCGTCAGGTCGGTCAGCAATGATGTTGAATGTACCGGCCCCATCGCGGGCAAGCCCGCTCCCACAGGTTTATCGTCGAACACAAAATCTGTGTGCTCAGGAGATCCCTGTGGGAGCGGGCTTGCCCGCGATGGCGGCCGGGCAGGCGACAGCAATCTTAAATCCTGAAACTCCCCACCAACTGATTCAACCGCGCCGCCTGCTGCTCCAGCTCGGTACAGGCGCGCAATGTCGATTGCAGGTTTTCCACGCCTTGCTGGTTGAGGGTGTTGATTTGGTTGATGTCGACGTTCAGGGCTTCGACCACGGCGGTCTGTTCTTCGGTGGCGGCGGCGACGGACTGGTTGACGTTGTCGATCTCGCCGATGCGTTGGGTGACGCTGCCCAGGCGCGTGCCGGCGAGGTTGGCGATGCTGACGCTCTGCTCGCTGTGCTGCTGGCTTTCGGTCATGGTCGTCACCGAGTCCCGCGCGCCCACTTGCAGCTCCTCGATCATCTGCTGGATTTCCAGCGCCGAGGCCTGGGTGCGCCCGGCGAGGCTGCGCACTTCGTCGGCCACCACGGCAAAACCGCGACCCGCTTCACCGGCCCGTGCCGCTTCGATGGCGGCGTTGAGCGCCAGCAGGTTGGTCTGCTGGGAGATGCCCTTGATCACTTCGAGGATCTGCCCGATGTTCACCGTCTTGTCGTTGAGCACTTCGATGTTGGCGCAGGACTCACTGATCTTGCCCGACAGTTCGTTCATCACCTCGATGGTGCGTTGCACCACCTGGCGGCCATCCTCGGCCTGTTGCCGGGCGTCGGAGGCCTGATGTGAAGCATCGCTGGCGTTGTGGGCGATTTCCTGGGCGGCGGCACCCAATTGGTTGATCGCCGCCGCCACACTGTTGGTGCGACTGGATTGATCGTCGAAATTGCTCATCGACGAATTGGAGGCCTCCAGCACGCGGCGGGCGCCTTCGTTGACACCCAGCGCCGCCGACGACACCTCGCGAATCGATTGATGAATGCGCTCGACAAACCGGTTGAAGGCGGTGGCCAACTGGCCGATTTCGTCCTTTGACTGCACCTGCAGGCGCCGGGTCAGGTCGCCTTCACCCAGGGAGATGTCCTCCATGACCCGGGTCAGCATTTGCAGTGGCCGGGTGATGCGTTGGGCGGTGTACCAGATCAGCAGCAGGCCGAGCAGGGCCGAGCCGCCACCGAGCAGCAATTCCAGAGCGGTGCTTTGCTCGCCATGGGCGTCCAGCTCCTGTTGCAACGTGGCGACCGGTGCCAGCAGCACGTCCTGTGGCACACCCACCAACACGCCCCAGGGCGCCGCGCCGGCAATCGGTGCCAGGGGTTCGAGGACCTTGATCTGTTGCGGGTCGACAAACACCTTCGGCTGGCCCTGATGCAAGGCGTCCATGACCTCGGTGTTGCTCATCGGCTGGCCCAGGCGGCTGACGTCCTGGCTGTCGGCGGAGATCACGCCACGGGGGCTGATGATGCTGATCTGGCCGTGGCCGTCGAACAGCTGTGAGGCACTGGTTTCACTGTTCTTTTGAAGCGCGGCGAGGTTGATGTCCAGGCCGACCACGGCAATGACCTTGCCGTTTTCCAGCAGCGGGAAGGCGACGCTGGTCACCAGCTTGCGACTGCCGGACGCTTCGTCGAAGTAGGGCTCCAGCACACAGGCCTGACGGGTGTCGCGGGCGCAGGTGTAGAAGGCGTTGTAGGGCGCGCCGCTAGGACCTGGCTCGGTGTTGGCCAACAGGCCTTCGTCACCGATCACCGCTTGCAGCTCGCCGGGTTTGCTCTGTACCCAGTACAGGGAGAAGCGTCCGGTTTCGTTGCTGCCCAGGTCCGCATTGCCGGCGAAATCCTTGTCGGCGCCGTCCAGCGCACCGGGTTCAAAAATGACGTAAAGCCCGAGCAGGTCGGGCTTGTCGATCAGGGCCTGATGAAGCTGGCTACTCAGCTCCTGGCGCAATTGTTGGCGGGGCAGTGTCCCCTGATGCTCAAGTTGCCTCAGGTAGAGCAGGGTGCGGGATAACCCCTGGCCGAACTCGTGGGTCTGCATGAAGGTGCGTTGCACCTGCATGGCTTGCACCTTGCCCAGGGCCTGCATGTGATCCCTGGCCGCATTGGCGAGCATGTCGCTGCTGGCCTGGGCCACTTGCTGGCTGCTTTGATGAGTCTGGTACAGCGACAAACCCATCAACAAACCGACCACCAGCAACAGGCAGAGGCCGGCGAGCAGGGCGATCTTGCTCTGGATCGTCAGACTGGTTCTTTTCATTGGAATACCTTTTCCCATGAACACTTGATCCCCTGTAGGAGCGAGCAAGCTCGCGATGGTCGACAGAGCAACGCGGGGTGTCAGGTTGCCAGCGTTATCGTTGACGACCATCGCGAGCGTGCTCGCTCCTACGGGGATCGGGGCGGGTTTAGAAAGTGGTGGCGAAAATCACCTGGCTATAGACGTTCTTGTCGTTGTTGCCCAGTTGAGTGCCGCCGTCTGCAGCGCTCTTGTCCGGCTGGAAGATGCCCACCAGCGGCATCACGGTCAGGTGATCGTTGACGTGCCATTCGGCGTACAGATCCGTTTCATGGCCATCGTTGTTGCCCAGGTTGCGGTCGATGGTGTCGAAGTTGAAGTACATCGCGCCTACCGTCAGGTTCTCCAATGGCGAGACCGTGAACTTGACCTGCTGGATACGCGAGTTGGTGTTGAACGGACCGGCATAGTTGCCGGCCACTTCACCCTGGAACCAGGTGCCGAAGCCGCGGCTGAAACCGTAGAACAGCGTGTCGTAGCCTTCCGAGAAACGGCTGTAGCGATAGCTGGCATAGGGCGTCCAGAGCGCGTCGGAAAAGGTCCAGCCGGCTTCCAGGTACCAGGCGTCCTCGTTGTCGGCGTGGGGCTTGTCCTGCTTGGCGTATTCACCGGACAGGAACAGGTCCTTGACCCCGGCATTGCCGGTGGCGCGCAGGCTGTAGGTCTTCATGCCATCGCGTTCAAGCTGGGCAGGGGAGGCGTATTGTTCGTCAATGTCGGTGGTCTTGATGTAAGTCAGCCCGACCGTGCCTTCGGCGGCCACGTGCTCCAGGGTGCCGACGTACATTTCGGTCTTGGCCTGTGCGCGGTTGTCGGACTTGAGCCACATCAGATCGCTGCGCCAGCCTTCCTTGCCACCCAGGCGCAACACGGCAGTTTCATCGAACGCCTTGCGCGCGGCCAGCCAGTAGGCACCGCCACGGTTGAACTCGCCGTCGGCCAGGCCTTTACCGATGTTCAGCGCATCGCCGTCAATCAGGAAACCGTCGCCGACCACAATGTTCTGGCGGCCGAAGGACAGGTCCACGCCATCCTCGCCCAAGGCCTGGAACAGCTTGCCCGAGCGCCAGCCGAGGTAGGCGTCTTCGAACTTGGTGGTGCGCTCCGTGCCGTCGCTGAAACCGGCGGCATCACCGTCGCCCCAGGTGCCGGAGCTGAGCAGGTTGGCTGCGCCGTAGGTGGTGCCGACACCGCCCAGGCCCTTGTCGAAGGCCAGGCCGTACTTGATGTAACCCTCGCGCCACGAGGACGAACCCTCATCGAGACGACCCGACAGGGCATAGTTTTCCTGGCTGTGGAAAATGCCGAAAACCGCTTCCAGCGTGGCATTCAGGTGACTGTCGTCATTGGCGTAGAGTTCATAGGCTCCGGCCTGCCCGGCACTGATCATCAGCGCGAGCGTGGAGAGTCGAAGCAAGGGGGACTTGAGCATGGCGTGACATCCGTTCTTGTTCTTGAGACGCAGGTTTGCGGTCTTTTTAGATACTAAGGAACGGTTGTGCTTTGGCCTTTTGCCTGTTTGCCAATTAGTTGGTTGTGCATGCCAGATTGCATGGCACCGTGACAGCACCCACGCCGACCAATGAAATGTGGCGAACCCTGTGGGAGCGAGCCTGCTCGCGATGGACGTGAACGAAAACGCTGGCATTCTGAATGCCCGCGTAATCGTTGATGCCCATCGCGAGCAGGCTCGCTCCCACAGGGTTTGCATCAACGTATGGAACAAAGCATGGCCCGACATCTCGTGATCTGGCAGAAGCACCAACACAACTGGCACGCAGGGCAATACCTGCGAATTGGCGACCACCGACAATCCTGATCAACCCTGCCGGAGCTCCGTGGCCCCGGCACTTATCAGTGTTGGCGTTCGTCTGCTGACGGGCGCGTGGATTTTCAAGGTCGTTTCTTATGTTTACCGCGCTGCGTTTACCTCTTGCTGGTTTGTTGTCCTTCACCCTGGCCCAGGCTGTTTCGGCCGCCGATTGCGTGCCGGATCAGGGCCATGGCGCGCAGGTGTTCGCCAATGAATGCGGGGTGTGCCACTCGGTGACCAAGGGCGCGACCGGCATGATGGGGCCGAACCTGGCGGGTGTGGTGGGGCGCAAGTCCGGTTCGCTGGAAGGTTTCAACTACTCCCAGGCCATGCGCACCAAGAACATCGACTGGCAGGCCGAGAACATCGAGCAACTGATCACCCAGCCCCAGGCCTATGTGCCCGGCACCTATATGCCGTACATGGGCCTGGCTTCGGCCGACGATCGTCACTCGGTCGCCTGCTACCTCAAGGAACAACACTAAGCGGCCGGTTCACGGCTGACCCCTCGTTTGAACGAAAGGTGATTTATGAGCAACGTTGAAATCCTGCCGCAGGTGTCTGCATTCATCGAGCGCCGTCACGGCTGCTTTATCGACGGCCAGTGGGTGCATGCCGAAGGCCAGAGCATTGCCGTGGTCAACCCGGCCACCGGGCAAACCCTGTGCGAAACCCTCGACGCGCCGCTGCACATCGTCGAGCAAGCCGTGCAGTCGTCGCACAAGGCCTTCAAATCCCGCGTCTGGTCGGGCCTGCGTCCGGCGGATCGCGAGCGCATCCTGCTCAACTTCACCCGTCTGGTGGCAGAACACGCCGAAGAGCTGGCGCAACTGGAAACCCTGAGCCAGGGCAAGTCGATCAACATGGCCCGCGCGCTGGATTTGAACGCGACCGTTGAGTTCATGCGCTACATGTCCGGTTGGGCGACCAAGATCGAAGGGCAGACCTTCGATGTGTCGATTCCGCTGCCACCGGGCGCCAAGTTCACCGCGTACACCAAGCGTGAGCCAGTGGGCGTGGTGGTCGGCATCGTGCCGTGGAACTTCCCGCTGCTGATCGCGACCTGGAAGCTGATGCCGGCGCTGGTGACCGGTTGCACGGTGATCATCAAGCCGGCGATGGAAACCCCGCTGACCGCCATGCGCCTGGCCGAACTGGCATTGGAAGCGGGCATTCCGGCCGGTGTGTTCAACGTGGTCACCGGTGGCGGCGCCTCGGTGGGCGGCGTGCTGACTTCGCATCCGCTGGTGAGCAAGGTGTCGTTCACCGGCTCCACCGCCGTGGGCAAGAGTGTCGGCGTGGCGTGCATGGAAAACATGACGCGCTTCTCCCTGGAGCTGGGCGGCAAGAACCCGATGATCGTGCTCGCCGATGCCGACATCGAAAAAGCCGTGCAGGGTGCCATTCTCGGTGGCTTGCTCAACAACGGCCAGGTGTGTGCCGCCGCGTCGCGCTTCTACGTGCATCGCTCGATCCACGACAAGTTCGTCGAAGCACTGGCGGCTGCCGTCTCGGCCATGCCGATTGGCGCGGGCATGGATGGCAACGCGGCAATCAACCCGCTGGTGTCGCGCAAGCAGCAACAAGCCGTGCTCAAGCACATCGAACTGGCCCGTCAGGAAGGCGCGCGAGTGGTGGCAGGTGGCGAACTGGTGCAAGGCGACGGTTTCTTCGTGCAGCCGACGATCCTTGCCGATATCGACCACGACATGACCGTGGCCCGTGAAGAGGTATTCGGCCCGGTACTGGGCGTGATGCCGTTTGACGATGAAGATGCCGTGATCGAACTGGCCAACGACAACCGCTATGGCCTGGCCGCCAGCCTGTGGACCAATGACCTGGGCAAGGCGATGAACCTGGTGCCACGCATCGAGGCCGGTACCGTGTGGGTCAACGCCCACGTGCTGCTCGATCCGGCAATGCCGTTCGGTGGCGTCAAGCAATCGGGCATGGGCCGCGAGTTCGGCCGCGCGGTGGTGGAGGCTTACACCGAGCTCAAGTCGGTGTGCATCGCGCATTGATGCAATGTCCGCTGACGACGTGCGCGGCTGTCACGTCGTCAGCGGTTTCGCCAGCTCTATCCCGGCGGCGCTCAGCCGCTTGAGAATTTCAAACAGCAGCTCGCTCTTGATCGAACTGACGGTCCGCGGGCTGCCGACGTAACCGGTGATGGTCAGGGTGATGCCTTCGGGTTTCAGCTGACTGAAACGCACGAACGGCGCCGGTTTTTCCAGAATCGACTCGTGCTCGACGTACACATCGTTGAGCAGGTTGCGCACCTGTTCCGGGTCGATGTCCAGCGGGAACATGAGTTCGAGAATTGCCACACCCTGGGCACTACCGCCGAGGGTCACGTTGCGCAGGTTCTGCGAAATCAGTTGCGAGTTGGGCACGATGACGACGGAACGGTCGGCCAGTTGTATTTCCGTGGCCCGCACGTTGATCCGGCGAATGTCGCCTTCGACTCCGCTGATGCTGATCAGGTCGCCGACTTTCACCGGGCGTTCGGTCAGCAGGATCAGGCCGGAGACGAAGTTCTTGACGATCTCCTGCAAGCCGAAACCGATCCCCACCGACAGGGCGCTGACGATCCACGCCAGGTTGGTCCACTTCACGCCCAGCGACGACAGCGTCATCAGAATCACCAGGGCGTAGCCGATGTTGGAGAACAAGGTGCTCAGGGAGGCACACATGCCGGGGTCCATTTGCGTCTTCGGCAGGAATTCGTTGTCCAGCCAGCGACTCAACGAACGCACCAGATAGACGCCGATGATCAGGGCAAGTACCGCATGCAACAGATTGCCCGGCACGATGTTCAGTTTGCGCAGGCCATCGCCACCGAGGATGGCCAGAATATTGGTGGCCAGTTGTGCGAGCGTCGAGCCGACGCCACCGACCACCAGCATGATGAGCGCAATCAGCAGCAGCGTGGCGCGCCCGGCACCGGACAGCACGGTCGACACCTGTTCCAGCCGAGGGTCGCCAATGCCCAACAACTGTTTGAGGGTTTTGCCGGTGGTGTGCCGGGGCGAAAACAGGTGTTCGCAGCCATCCTTGAACAGCTGGGTCAGTAGATAGAAACCGGAAAAGATGATGAAAAACCACACCAGCTCGTAGGTGATGAAGCGCGACAAGGACACGTAGCCGGTCAGCAAGGCCAGCAGCGACACCACCACCGCCACAATGGCAAACGCATAAATCATGCCTGGCAGTGTGCGGCCGGCGTCCGGCGCCGAACCGGCCGCGACCATGGCGCGGCGAGCCTTGCTGACGCGCAACAGCAGCGTGCAGATCAGCACCGTGATGACCAGCGCGACGAGCGCTCTGACACAGATCACCACCTGTGCGCCCATGCCCGTGGCGTTGGTGATCTGCCCCATCGATACAAATATCAGCAGTGCGCCGGCCAAGCGATTGGGGAAGGGCTTGATCGCCAGGACCACCGGCTCGGCAATCGGCGGCAGTCGCCACGAAGGGTGTTTGGTGGACAACAGCGCACGGCTCAGGCCGATGATCAACACGCTGGTATAGACGATTTTTTCGAAGTCTTCGGAAAAGCCCGCCAGTTGTGGCGTCAGCGGATAGCCGCGGGTGAGGGCGAAAAACAACAGGTGCAATGCGCACCAGCCCGCCAGGATGGTGGCGACGACCGAAGCCAGTGCCAGTGCGCTGCGGCGCAGACGACCTTCCGGCACCCGGTGAATGCACACCCAGGTCAGCCCGCGCTCGGCCAGCCGGCGCCCGACGATCCAGAGCAGCAGTGCCAGCACCAGCAGCGTGAAGGTGGTGAAACGCTCGCCCGTTTGCCAGGTGGCGTCAAGGGCAGTGCCGACCTGTTGAAGAAAGGACACCAGCTTCTGCCGGTCGTCCGGGGGCGGGTTGAACAGCGGTTCCCAGAACCAGGGATTGAGGATGCTTTTGTTCTGCTGGGTCACTTCGGTTTCCAGCAGGCTGCGGCGGATGGCCGCGATTTGGCTGAGCAGTTCGGATGCGCTGGCCTTGAGCATTTCAAGGGTTTTGAGCTTGGTGTCTATGCGGTTTTTCTGCTCGTTCAGGGCCGCCCGTTGTTGAGCGATATCGGGTTTTTCCAGCGAGGCCTCACCCAGTGGCGCAGGTCCCAGCACCGCCAGTTGCGCCTGCAACTGAGCCTGTTCCGGCAACAGCAATGCCGACAGGCGAGCGACATCCTGTATCAGTGCCTGAACCATGTCCTGCGGTTCGGCCAACTGGCTGTAGTTGACGGCCTGGGAGACCTGTTGCTTGAGGCTGCCCAGTTCGCTGAGCAATGAGTTCAGCTCGCTGTCGGGAACGGTGGCGGGCGCAGGGGTGGTGGCGGTGTCGAGGGTGGGGGAAGGGGGCTCGGCAGACTGCGCCGCCGTGAGCAGCCCGGCGGCAGGTCCCAACAGCGTCAAAGCGATGAAAACCATGGATCTCAATGCATGGCGCATAGGCAGGCCCGACTGATTGTTTGTCATTCAGCCTATGAGGTTAGGTCATGAGTCGCACAATCGGGGGCGTTTGGTCGGATCTGCCCGCCAGGGCTGCGATTTTGATGGCTTTTTACTGCTCGGGGGCTGCTCGGCAATCGACTCCCTGGGCCTGTCGGGCGATCCATTGCACGATCAGCGCGCACGCCGGATGCGCGGTCGCCGACGGTTGCAGGCGCAACGAGTAGATTCCGCGGGTTTTCAACGGCTGGCCGAAGGGAACGACCAGCACGCCGCGTTCGATCGACTCGCCGGCCAGGGTCATGTCGGTCATCGCTACGCCCAGTCCCCGCGCGGCGGCGTCCAGTGCCAGTTCGTCGAGGTTGAAGGGCAGGTGCCGAAAGTCTTCAAGTGGCTTGCCGCCGTTGGCAGACAGCCAGCGCCGCCAGTCATTCCTGTCTGTCGAGCGATGCAGCAACGAATAGCCTGCAAGGTCATCCAGCGACTTCAACGCAAGGCCCGGTGCGCACACCGGCACCAGAGCTTCTTCGAACAGGGTCAGGGATTCGTCGGTATCGCCGGGTTCAGGCAGGTACAGGATGTAGGCATCGCTATCGCTGGCCGGTTCTACCACTTCCGTGGCCACGGTTTCGATGGCCAGGGAAACGTCCGGATGATGGCGATAGAAGTCGCTCAGCCTGGGCAGCAGCCAGCGCACCGCCAGCGACACGTGCATGCGGATGCGGAACGGGCGCTTCTGCGGGGCGATGCGTTCTTGCAGGGTCTTGAGCTGATCCAGGATCAGGCGTGCGCTGGCCAGCACCTGTTCGCCCTCCGGGGTCAGGTGAAGGCTGCGGCTGCTGCGCACGAACATCGGCACGCCGAAATGAGTTTCCAGCTGCTGAATCTGGCGACTCACCGCGCTCTGGGTCAGGCACAGCGTTTGTGCGGCCTGGGTGAAGCTGCCGGAACCTGCGACTTCGACCAGTGCCTGCAAGCCTTGCATCGAGGGGACGTGGCGGATTTTATCCATGCGTTTTCGGAATACCTGAATGATTTTATAACGTTGGTTACAGGCTCAAAGACCCCTTAGATTCTAGCTGTGGCCACCGTCATCTCAAACCATTCATGCGATGAGTGCATGGAGCCACGCAATGAATGTCGAGAGGTGATGCATGCAAAACACATGTGGCTGGATTGCACTGGCCGGGGAAAGCCCGTTGCGCGATTCGCTAAAGGGTACGCAACAGGCCGATTGGCTGATCATCGGTGCCGGGATCACGGGCCTGAGTGCCGCGCATTCACTGGCTGAAATGCACCCGCAGGCGCGCATCGTCATTGTCGACCGGCAACGTGCCGCCCAAGGGGCTTCGGCGCGCAATTCCGGGTTCGTCGTGGGTCACGAACATCCGGTCACGGCCGAACTTCAGGGCAACGAGGGATTTGCCGGTTATCAGGTCGATACCTCGATTTCCCGCGTCGCCAGCGATGAAGTGCGCAAGCGCATCGCTCGCCATGGCATTGAATGCGATTTTCGTGAGTCAGGTTACTTCTTCGCGGTCAGCGACCCGCGCAAGCTGACCGATGTCGAGGCCAAGCTGCAGACGCTGCGCGCCGTGGGGGCTGCCGCGCAGTTTCTGCAAGGTGAACAGCTGTTCCAGAAGCTGGGTACACGGCATTACCAGGCGGGCATCTGGTGCGGCAATGGCAATGCGCTGCTGCAACCGGCGAAATACGTGAAGGGTTTGCTCGACGCCTTGCCGCAGAAGGTGACGCTGTTCGAAAACACCGAGATCACCGGCCTTGAGCGCCGGTCTGACGGCCGCATTCGTGCCAATGCCCGCAATGGCCGTATTGAAGCGCCCCGTGTGCTGGTCTGTCTGAATGCCTTCATTCCCCGCGCCGGCATCAGCGACAGCGGTACGTTTCCGATGGAGCTCAGTGCCAGTCTGACGCGCCCGCTCAGCGACGAAGAATTCGAGGCCATCGGCGCCCCGCAGCCCTGGGGTGTGCTGTCGACCCGACCGCTGGGCGCCACGGTGCGCCTGACGCCGGATCGGCGGGTGATGATCCGCAACACCGCAGAATACCGCGCCAACGACTTGTCCCTCGCCGAGCTGGCGGTGCGGCGCCAGCACCATGTGCTGGGTTTGCAGCGGCGTTTTCCCATGCTGGGCGAGCAGGACATCCAGTACACCTGGACGGGCCATCTCAGTGCTTCGCGCTCAGGCCAGCCGTATTTCGCCAAGGTCGAGGAGGGCGTTTTTGCCGTGGCCGGCTGCAACGGTTCCGGTGTGGCACGCGGCACGCTGTGGGGCCGGTTGCTGGCGGAACTGGCCAGTGGTGCCGATTCGCCCATTTTGCAATCGGTCATCGAACGGGCCCAGCCTGGTTGGCTACCGCCCAAGCCGTTCCTCGATATCGGTGCCATGCTGCGTATGCGCGTGGAGGCCGCCCGAGCCAAATCAGAAGTCTAAAGCCAACAACCACAATAAAAACACTTCATATCGAAGGTGATCGAACATGCGCGTCAATTCTCTTTCCCTGGTGGCACTGCTTTGTACCGGTTGTGCCGCCGCTTACGCCGACGAAACCGTCAATATCTCCAACTGGAACAGTTACATCGCCGACGACACCCTGGCCAATTTCACTCGGCAAACCGGGATCAAGGCCACCTATGACATCCACGACAGCAATGAAGTGCTGGAGTCGAAGTTGATGACGGGCAATACCGGTTATGACGTGGTCAGTCCGTCGAACCACTTCCTGTCGCGCCTGATCAAGGCCGGGGCGATCCAGAAGCTCGACAGGAGCCAGTTGCCGAACTGGAAGAACCTGGACCCTGCGTTGATGAAGAAGCTGGAGGTCAACGACCCCGGCAACCAGTACGGTTACCCCTACATGTGGGGCACGGCGGGCATCGGCTACAACGTCGAAAAGATCAAGGCGATCTTCGGCAACACCGATGTCACCCAGTCCTGGAGCCTGTTTTTCGACGAGGCCAACATCAAGAAACTCAGCGAATGCGGCGTGGCGATCATCGACAACCCGACCCAGGTCCTGCCGATCACCCTCAACTACCTGGGGCTGGCGCCCCATAGCCATGAGCCTGCCGATTACAAGAAGGCCGAGCAGGCGCTGCTGAAAATCCGTCCGTACGTGCAGTACTTCCACGCGTCCAAGTACATCAGCGACCTGGCCAACGGCAACGTCTGCGCGGTCATCGGCTTCAATGGCGACATCGTGCAGGCCGCCGCCAGTGCCAGGGAAGCGAAAAACGGCATCGACATTGCCTATTCGATCCCCAATGAAGGTTCAACGCTGTGGTTTGACATGGTGGTGATGCCCAAGGGCGCGCCCCACGAGAAGAACGGCTACGCCTACATGAACTACCTGCTGCAGCCGCAAGTGATCGCCGACATCAGCAACAACATCCACTACGCCAATCCCAACGCCGCGGCGGACGCCTATCTGGTGCCGGCGGTGAAACAGGACCTGGCGATCTACCCGCCGAAAAACGTCATGGACCGGTTGTTCACCGTAGAGGAATTGCCGGCGTCCATTGCACGGTTGACCACCCGCCTGTGGACCAAGCTGAAAACCAATACCTGAAAATGTGGGAGCGAGCCTGCTCGCGATGGTCGTCAACGATAACGCGTGCGGTCTGGATGCATGCGTTGTCTGGGCGTCCATCGCGGGCAAGCCGCGCTCCCACAGGTTTTTGTATGGATTGCAGGATTTGTGATCGACATAAACCCTGTAGGAGCGAGCACGCTCGCGATGGTCGTCAACGATAACGCGTGCGGTCTGGATGCATGCGTTGCCCTGGCGTCCATCGCGGGCAAGCCACGCTCCCACAGGTTTTTGTATGGATTGCAGGATTTGTGATCGACATAAATCCTGTAGGAGCGAGCAAGCTCGCGATGGTCGTCAACGATAACGCGTGCGGTCTGGATGCATGCGTTGCCCTGGCGTCCATCGCGAGCGTGCTCGCTCCCACAAGGACAGGGTGTTCACGAGTACTGCGGTGGGTACAAAACCTGTAGGAGCGAGCAAGCTCGCGATGGTCGTCAACGATAACGCGTGCAGTCTGGATGCATGCGTTGTCCTGGTGACCATCGCGAGCATGCTCGCTCCTACAGGTTTTTGGTTCAGGCCAGCATCGACATCAAGCCACCCTGGCGATCCAGCTTGGCCAGGTCATCGAAGCCGCCGATGTGCGTGTCGCCGATGAAAATCTGCGGCACGGTGCGGCGGCCGCTGCGTTCGAGCATTTCCTCAAGCTTGCCCACTTCGCGCTGGATGTTGATTTCCTGCATCGCGATGCCTTTGCCGGCCAGCAGTGCCTTGGCGCTGCGGCAGTACGGGCAGGTTTCAGTGGTGTACAGGGTCACGGTGGTCATGGGGTCGATCCTCTTCAACAGGGTTGATCAGGCGTCGATGGCCGGGAAGTCGATATCGGTCAGGGCGACGTTGTTCAGGTAGTTGGTCAGTGTTATCGAGGCCACGTGGGCGATCACTTCGATGATCTTCGCGTCATTGATCCCTGCCGCGCGGGCCGCGGCAATCTGTTCACTGTCCAGGTTTCCACGGGTCTCGGTGACTTGTCGGGCGAGCAGGGCAAAGGCGTCGAGACGGCCTTCACGGGCGCTGAGAATCTCTTGCTTCGAGAGCCCGGCCTTGCCGGCGAACAGTGTGTGCGCGGTGAGGCAATAGTCGCATCCGTTGACCTGGGAAGTGGCAAGGTAGATCGCTTCCTTCTCCTTGGCACTCAGGGATGTCTTGCTCAGCGCTCCGGCGTTCTGCAGGTAGGCGCCAAGTACGGCGGGGGCGTGGGCCAGCACACGGAACACGTTAGGCAGGAAGCCGATCTGCTTCTGTACACCTTCGAGCAATGGGCGGGCGGCTTCGGTGGCGTTTTCCAGGGCTACAGGGACAATGCGGGTCATGGTGATTCTCCAGGGATCCCGGCGCGTCAGGCGTCGGGTATGGAGCTCATACTAGTGATGAGGGCTGGTTAATTGGGTGCAAATCGTCGACGATATGCGACAGATCGTCCAAAACTGCCTCGGGGAGTTTCCCTATGGATCGTTTATCCACCTTGCTCACCCATTTCGGCGTCAACGCCGGCACCTTTCACAGCGGCACCTTCTGCGGCACTTCCGCCTACGACGGCAGCCAGGCGTACGGCCATCTGCATTTGCTGCAAGCCGGCGAGGTCAACCTGAAGCTCGCCGACGAACGCGAACTGCACCTGTGCGAGCCGACGCTGATTTTCTTTCCCCGGCCCTATCGCCATCGTTTGTTCGCCTCGCAAGAATTCGGCACCCAATTGGTGTGCGCCTCGCTGAACTTCGATGGCGGTGCAGGCAATGCCCTGGCGGCGGCGTTGCCGGAGTATCTGGTACTCAAGCTCGACGAAATCCCGACCCTGGCCAGTACCCTGCAATGGCTGTTCGATGAGGCATTCGAGGGTGCCTGTGGCCGCGAAGCGGTGATGGACCGGTTGTTCGAACTGCTGGTCATCCTGCTGCTGCGGCACATCCTGAGCACTCGCAATCAGCAACCGGGCATGATGGCCGGCCTGGCGGACCCGCGCCTGGCCAAGCCCCTGAGCCTGATGCATGAAGCACCGGGCAAGGCCTGGAGTGTGGCCGAGCTGTCGGCGCTGGCCAACATGTCGCGGGCCAGTTTCGCCGAGCACTTCAAGCGCGTGGTCGGCCAGGCGCCGGTGGATTATCTGGTGAGCTGGCGCATCAGCCTGGCACAAAAGCGCCTGCGCGAAGGCAGGCCCATCGCCCTGATCGCCGAAGAAGTGGGTTATGAAAGCCCTTCGGCGCTGGCCCGGGCATTTCGCCGCAAAACCGGGCTCAGCCCGCGAGAGTGGAGGGGTGAGCCATGATCCAGTGCAAACCTGTCAGCGACCCGCCTACGCCCGAAGACGGACGGCGCATCCTTGTGGACCGCCAGTGCCCGCACGACCTGACTCAAGCGCAATTGGACGACTGGCTACCCGACGTCGCGCCTTCATCCGAGCTGCTGGAAGCGTTCGATAGCGGAGCGCTGGATTTTGCCCGGTTCACCACGGCCTATCGCGAGGAGCTGAGTGCAAGGCCGGAGCATTGGTGGGGGTTGCTGCAGTATGGACAAATGCAGAGGCTGACATTGGTGTTCAGCGCGCCCGACCCGCTGCAAAACCACGCGGTCGTACTCGCGCAATGGCTGGAGGATGAGCTCGATCGGTATCAAGGCTCCAGCTCGCCGGTGTGCTATCGGGACGAGTTTCCAGGGTATTGAGCGGCCGTGCTCAACGCCTTTTGCCGATAGTCATGGCAACGCAGACGTACTTGACCCCAACAGGTCTGTCAGAAGTACGTGCACGGCTTCTATTTTTCCTGATCGCCGAGGATTGTTCTTCGCGTTAAAAGACAACGCCGAATTTGACGCCATACTCATCCCTGGTTTGTTTGTCGAAGTCGGTCAACGCAAACTGACCGTCCAGGTCATATTTGAAGTGGTTGTAGTACAGCGATGCTGTCAGCGGAAGCGATCCTTGCTGATTGAAGAGCAGGGTCAGTTCGGCAAACGGGTTGGTGCTGTCTTTCAAATCCACATCTTCGCTGTCGATTCCATGGATTTTCAGCCGCGAATCACCGTTCATTGTCTTTCGAATTCCCGCTTCAAAACGCAGGGTCGCCGAGCTGAATTGATGGTTGTAGCCAGCGGAAACTTTGGCAAACGGGGTGCGGTTAGTGAGATCGATGTCGTACTTTTTTGAGTCCGGTTCAAATCGATTCCATTTGTAGCCGCCGCCCAACATCACGTCTATAAAGTTGCGCTCATCCAGGGCAACTCTCCAGCCAAGGTCCAGATCAGCTTGGCCATCCTTGACTTTCTGGTTCTGTTTTTCAGAGTACTGCCCACTGAATTCTGTATGAAAAACAAGGCCTTCACGCGCTGTCATCTTATTGCCGTAGGTGAGAAAAAATCCGCCTTCGGGCATGTGTTCAGTGCTCGTGCCTTTGCGTCCTGTGAATTCGAGGACGCTGTAGCTTCCCAGCAAGCCAACTGCAAAGACCGGATCGGTAGGAGGTGCGGCGCTGGAAACAGTGGGTACGGTTCCAGCGAGGAGGGTCGTGACGACAGCGGCAAGATTGGTCCTTTTCATAAGAACTCCATCGGTACGCTACGGGTCCAGACTGGACCGGTCACTTTCAACGATAGCCGCTTTTTTCAGTGTTGGACGAACAAATGAAAAAGCAGGCTGTTCGGCATAAAAAAACGTCCTTGGGCAGATCAGCCGGCTGTTTTCCCAGGTGTGCAGCACGCCACCTGTCATGAGAATTCATGGAGATTTTTTTCACACGTTGCTCAAGCAAGTCTTTGACTGTCGCAAACGCTGAAGAAATTCCCGGCCGGAATGTGGCGGGTGGGAAGCTCACCAGGCCTGGCGTTTGCGACCTTCAAACTTGAAACGTACGTCACAGGCCCTGTCAGTTTCTTCAGGTATCGGCTTGTGCGGGGGTATTGAGGGGCGAGGGTTCAGCCAGTCGATAGGTGGATTGAACCAGGCCCGAAGCAAAGCTGCGGCTGGATTCGAGTTTCCAATCAATGTCCTGCTCAAGCGTTCCGAACAAGGGCCTTCCCGAGCCGATCAGCACGGGTACCGTGGTAATCACCATGTCGGCGACCAGACCCTCGCGCAGGAACGATTGCACCAACTGCCCGCCATCGACATAGACCCGATGTACGCCTTGCCTTGCCAGTTCCTCCATCAGCGCTGCAGGTGCGAGCCTGGAAAAACGCAGCTTGCCCTCAAGCGCCTCGGGCACCGGCGAGTCGGCCAGTTGTTGCGACAGCACCACGACAGGGCGGTCGTAGAACCAGGTGTCGAACGTCGACACTTTCTCGTAGGTTCCTCGCCCCATCACGATCACATCCTTGTCGGCAATGAAGGCCGGATAACCATGATCCTCGGACGGATCGTCGCGCTGCAAAAGCCAGTCGATGTCGCCATCGGGGCGGGCGATGAAGCCATCCAGGCTGATGGCAATGAAAACATGAGCGGTGGCCATAGGATTGTCCTTGTCCTGGCGAACGATAGGGGTATGCAAAGGGGGCGATTATAAAGATCCTCCCCATTGGGCAATAGCGTCCTCACGCAATGACGAACTTACCAGCCAGGCACGCCACTCATGTCAGGCAATTTATGCGCGATGCCCTTGTGGCAATCGATGCAGGTGGCCTCGCCCTTGGCCAGCGACGTGGAATGCATGGCCGCCGCGCGCTTGCTCTGACGGGTGAAGTCCATGAATTCGAAGTTGTGGCAGTTGCGGCATTCGCGTGAATCGTTGGCTTTGAGCCTGGCCCATTCGTGTTCCGCCAGTTCGCGGCGCATGTCGAGAAATTTGTCGCGGGTGTCGATGGTGCCGAACACCTTGCCCCAGACTTCTTTGGACGCCTGCATCTTGCGGGCGATCTTGTGGGTCCATTCATGGGGCACGTGGCAGTCCGGGCAACTGGCGCGCACGCCGGACCGGTTGGTGTAGTGAATGGTGTCCTTGAGTTCGACGAACACGTTGTCGCGCATTTCATGGCAGGAGGTGCAGAACTTCTCGGTGTTGGTCAGCTCCAGCGCGGTATTGAAACCACCCCAGAAAATAATCCCGGCGATAAAACCGCCCAGCGTCAGAAACCCGAGGCTGTAATACACGCTCGGTCGACGCAGGATGCCCCAGTAATCCTTGAGCAGCGCGAACAGTGCTTTCATGGCGCCTCCTCAAGGTTTCTGCGCGGCCTTGGCGTCGTCTTGCAGAATTTTGTCGATGGTCTCGAAGCTGTTGCCCACCAGCGGCTGCACGTCTTTTTGCGCGACGTGGCACTGGTTGCAGAAATAGCGACGCGGTGAAACGGCCGCCAACGGCTGGCCATCGCGATCCATGTAATGCGTGATGCTGATGGCCGTCGCCTGGCTGCGCGCGCTGTTGGCCCGGCTATGGCAGGACAGGCACTTGTTGCCGTTCTTGTCGATCTGATAACCGCGAATGCTGTGGGGAATGGTCGGTGGCTGGTCGGGGTAATTGCGCTCGCGCTTGATGTCCTTGTTTTCATCGTTGGCAATCGGTGGCGCGGGCAGGCTCTGGGTGATCGTACCGCCAGGCCGGCGCCCGTCAGGGGCGGGTGCATCCAGCGGGTAGTTGACCTCGGCGGCAATCACGCCACCCATCAGCACCGCGAGCAACAGCAATGGCAGTGTTCGAAAAGGCATGACGATTCTCCTCAAGCCGCGCTGATCAACTCGATGCGGATCGCACATTTCTTGTAGTCGGTCTGTTTGGAGATCGGGTCGGTGGCATCGAGCGTGACCTTGTTGATCAGCTTGTTGGCATCGAAAAACGGCACGAACACCAGGCCCCGGGGCGGTTTGTTGCGCCCGCGGGTTTCAATGCGTGCGCGGATTTCACCGCGTCGGCTGATCAGCTTCACTTCACTGCCGCGCCGGGCATTCATGGCCTTGGCATCCTCGGGATGCATGTACACCAGCGCGTCCGGCACCGC
Organism: Pseudomonas sp. NPDC089569; assembly: GCF_050280625.1. Taxonomy (NCBI): domain Bacteria; kingdom Pseudomonadati; phylum Pseudomonadota; class Gammaproteobacteria; order Pseudomonadales; family Pseudomonadaceae; genus Pseudomonas; species Pseudomonas sp. NPDC089569. The sequence continues at coordinate 83,284 of NZ_JBNNVQ010000001.1, read as the reverse complement.
CTTGTACAACTCCTCCACCCGTTGGGTCATGGTGCCCGTATGCCAGTGCTCGAGGACGCGGCCGGTGCTTAACCAGAACGGATAATCGGCATCCGGCGCTTCGGCCGGCGGTTCGTAGGGCAGGGCGAAGATGATCGCCTTCTTGTCCGGGTAGCCGTAAAACTGTACGTCGCTGCCGGCCTCCACGTAGGGGTCCAGCCCCTCGCGGTAACGCCAGCGGGTTTCCTTGCCATCGACCACCGGCCAGCGCAGGCCGCGTTCATGGTGGTAGAGGTCGAAGGGGGCCAGGTCATGGCCGTGGCCGCGCCCGAACTGGGCGTACTCTTCGAACAGGCCTTTTTGCGGATAGAAACCAAAGGCATGGGCTTCGTCGTTTTTGAAGCCGGCCTCGATTTGCTCGACGGGAAACTGGTCGACCTGCCCGTTCCGGTACAACAGCTCGAACAGGGTCTTGCCTTTGTATTGGGGAGCCTTGGCCAGCAACTCGGCGGGCCAGACTTCATCCACGGTGAAGCGCTTGGAAAACTCCATCAACTGCCACAAATCCGATTTGGCGTCCCCCGGTGCGCTCACCAACTGATGCCAGAACTGCGTGCGGCGTTCGGCGTTGCCATAGGCCCCTTCCTTTTCCACCCACATGGCACTGGGCAGGATCAGGTCGGCGGCCTGGGCGGAGACGGTGGGGTAGACGTCCGAGACGATCACGAAGTTTTCCGGGTTGCGCCAGCCGGGCAAGACTTCCTGCATGATATTCGGCCCGGCCTGCATGTTATTGCTGGCCTGGGTCCAGTAGACGTTGATTACGCCGTCCTTGAGCATGCGGCTCTGTTGTACCGCGTGGAAACCGACTTTCTCCTGGATGGTGCCATCAGGCAGTTTCCAGATTTTTTCCGCATGGGCACGGTGTTCGGCATTGGTCACCACCAGGTCGGCGGGCAGTCGATGGGAGAAGGTGCCAACCTCCCGCGCGGTGCCACAGGCTGACGGCTGGCCGGTCAGGGAGAAGGGGCTGTTACCCGGTTCACTGATCTTGCCGGTGAGCAAATGGATGTTGTAGATCAGGTTGTTGGCCCACACCCCGCGGGTGTGCTGGTTGAAGCCCATGGTCCAAAAGGACACGACCTTGACCTTGGGGTCGGCATACAACTCGGCCAGGCGCTTGAGGCGCTCGGCCGGGACACCCGTTTCCTTGGCGGTGCGCTCCAGGGTGAAGGGTTTGACGAACGCCGCGAACTGCTCGTAGGACATGTCGGTCCAGGTGTTGGCCTTGTCGGCGTTTTTCGCCTTCTGCTCCCGTGGATCGTCCGGGCGCAAGCCGTAGCCGATATCTTCGGCGCCCTTGGCGAAGCGCGTGTGTTTGCCGATGAAATTCTTATCGACCGCGCCGCTTTCGATAATGTGGTTGGCGATGTAGTTGAGGATCAGCAGGTCGGTTTGCGGCTTGAACACCATGGGAATGTCGGCCAGCTCGAAACTGCGGTGCTCGAAGGTCGACAGCACCGCGACTGTGACATGGGGCTGGCTCAGGCGTCTGTCAGTGACCCGGGTCCACAGGATCGGATGCATCTCGGCCATGTTCGAGCCCCAGAGTACGAAGGCGTCGGTCGCTTCGATGTCGTCGTAGCAACCCATTGGCTCATCCATGCCGAAGGTGCGCATGAAACCCATCACCGCCGAGGCCATGCAATGACGGGCGTTGGGGTCGATGTTGTTGCTGCGAAAGCCGGCCTTCATCAACTTGTTGGCGGCGTAGCCTTCCCACACTGTCCACTGCCCGGAACCAAACATCGCCACGGATTCGGGGCCTTTGGCTTTCAGGGCCTGTTTGAATTTCTCCTCCATGATGTCGAAGGCTTTTTCCCAACTGATCGGCTGGAACTCGCCCTGCTTGTCGAACTGGCCGTCTTTCATTCGCAGCAATGGCTGGGTCAGGCGGTCGACGCCGTACATGATCTTGGAGAGGAAGTAGCCCTTCACACAGTTCAACCCGCGATTCACTTCAGCCTTGATGTCGCCATGGGTGGCGACCACCCGATTGTCCCGCGTCGCCACCATCACGCTGCAGCCGGTGCCGCAAAAGCGGCAGGGTGCCTTGTTCCAGTCCAGGGTGACCAGGTCCGCTTCCGTCACCAGATTGCTGGCCGTGGTGATAATCGGCAGGCCTGCTGCGGAGGCGGCAATGGCAGCGGCCTGGGCCTTGACGAATTCTCGGCGCGACATGCTCATTGGCTGTCTCCTGCGGGATCGAGGATTTCGTGATAGATCAGCGCGGCGTTGAGTACGCCCGGCAAGTTGTTGATCTGGTGGATACGTTGCAGGATCTGGTCTTCATGGACGGCTTCAAGTACGACCACCAGTTTTCCGGCGGCACTTTCCTGATGCAGTTCCAGGCCTTCGAGTAAACGCAAGTTGGCTTTTACCGCACCGAACAATTCAGGTCGGGCAAGTACGACCAGGCTGGCAATGTGCAAGGCTTCGTCCATGCGCGGGCTCCGATTTGGACTGGCACCGGAAAGTCATTCAGTGAGGTGGTCCGGGAGGGCCATAAATCATCTGGAAAAACCAGACAATGAATCCGTAGCCACCCACGATAGCGACTGACAGTAAGGGAAACAGGCAGACGACCAGAAACAGGAACAACAGGGTTTCCTTGCGGCGCCTGGTTTTTTGTTCTTCAACCAACAACATGGAATGAACTCCCGCCGAATGTTCAAACAGACTAGGCCAGCAAACTTTTCATGTTTCCCGGTAATAAGTTTTGTCGACCGACGGTGATACAACGCCTGGTTGGCAGTGGAAAAAGTTATAAATCGGCCAGGCATTACAGCGTGGAGTTACAACGGATTTATTCTTGTTTAATAATTAACCTCGATCATGGGCGCAATTCCTTGTTTGACTATAGTGTTCATCGTTTGCCGGCCAATCATGGATTTATGGGGAGTCGAGATGATGCACAAAGTTCGGACACTGACTGCTCTTGCGCTGGCCCTGACAGTGCTTGCCCATACTCAGGCAGGTCTTGCGAAAGAGGGTACCGAAACCCAGGGAGGGCAACCGCCACCTGGCTCACAGAGCTCTGTCGCGGACTTCGACTACCAGATCAAGTACCAGCGAGCATTCGAAGCGGTGCTGTGGAACATGCCGGCGATTGCCATTTACAGTTTCCGGCGCGCGGCATTTGAACAACTAGGCGCCAAGGACAACGACTTCATTGCCTACTCGGCGCCGGCAACCCCCAAACTGGAAGCCATTACCGCCAACAGCATCACGCCCTACATCGCCGCCTTCACCGATTTGCGCAAGGGGCCGGTTGTTCTGGAGGTGCCACCGGCGAGTGCGCAGGGCAGCGTTTATGGCCAGGTTGTAGACGCCTGGCAGTTCACCATTGCCGATGTCGGCCCATCCGGCCTGGACAAGGGCAAGGGTGGCAAGTTGCTGTTCACCCCTCCCGGCTTCAAGGGCAGCGTCCCGCCTGGCTATATTCACGTCGCTTCACCCAACTACCGGATCGCACTGGCCTTCCGCTCCGTGCGCGCGCCCGGCAAATCAGCGGACGATGCCTACCAGTACGCCAGGAAACTGCGCATGTATTACCTGGCCGACGCGAAAAATCCGCCGCAACAGCGCTTTATCGACCCGATCAACGAGGTCTATCCGACCCTGCCTTACTACGACGAAAGGCATTTCGTGGATATGCACGCCGTGATGAGCGTCGAACCGCCACGGCCACAGGACAAGGTGATGTACGGCATGTTGCGCTCACTGGGCATCGAGCGAGGCAAGCCCTTTGCGCCTGACGAGACCACCCGCAAAGCCATGCGCCAGGCGGCCATCGATGCGTGGTTTTATTTGCAGCACTGGTTCGACAATATTCCGAAAGACAAACTCTACTGGCCGGATCGTCACTACGCTTCGCTGTTGATGACCGATGAAAACAAGCGCTTCACCTTCGAATACGAAGACAACATCGATCTCATTGGGCGGGCTGCCGAATACTTCTGGTGCACCTTCATGCCCAAGCAGCTCAGCGATTCACCGGCCACTCAGTACCTGATGGCCATGGCGGACAAAAACGGCAAATCACTGGAAGCCGGCAAGCTCTATAAACTCGATGTGCCTGCGCAGATGCCGGTCAAGCAGTTCTGGGCATTCACGGTCTATAACCGTGACAACAACGCATTCATCTACAGCGACAGTGGTCGCACGACTTTGTCTTCGTATGATCTGGATTCGATGAAGAAGAATGCTGACGGCGGTGTCACGATTTACTTTGGCCCTGAGGCGCCTGCCGGGTTGGATCACAACTGGATTCCCACAGCGGGAAAACGGCCGTTGCCTGCCATGCGCTTCTATGGGGGGACCGAGGCCTTGAATAACAAGACCTTCAAGCTGCCGGATGTCGAATTGGCGCAGTGAAGAGCCTGCAGCAGCGACGTTTCCCGGATGTCTGCTACGGGTCGATAGCTGTGTGCAGTAGCAGGAAGATTGCAGGGTAAGAAAGGTGTGCAGGGGACTGTGCCGGCAAGTACGGGGCGGATGGCTGAAGTACCCGTGCCATCCACCCTGTCGTGCCTGCCGCCCTTATTGGCTGGAGCGGACGGCGCCGCCATCGATCAACAGGTTCTGCCCGGTCAGGTAACCCGCATGGCTGCTGCAAACGAAGGCGCATAGCGCACCGAACTCATCGGGTGTGCCGAAGCGCTTGGCCGGAATTTCGCGGCGGCATTCGTCAAGGAATGCCTCGCTGTCCAGCCCCGACTCGTGGGCCGCTTCAATCAGGTTGTCGCGCAGTCGGTCGGTATCGAAGGAGCCCGGTTGCAGGTTGTTGATCGTCACGTTGCGTTGGGCGATGTTGTCCTGCCGGGCCAGGCCTGCGACGAAGCCCGTCAGGCCACTGCGCGCGCCATTGGACAGGCCCAGGCTTTCGATCGGGGACTTCACGGCACTGGAGGTGATGTTGACGATGCGGCCGAATCCACGAGCCGCCATGCCGTCCACCGTGGCCTTGATCAGCTCGATGGGGGTCAGCATGTTGGCATCCAGGGCCTTGAGCCAGGCGTCGCGATTCCACTGGCGAAAATCCCCCGCAGGAGGGCCGCCGGCGTTGTTGATCAGGATATCGAAATGCTCGTGGGCCCCGAGCGCAGCCGCCCGGCCTTCGGGCGTCGAAATGTCTCCGGCCACGGCAATGACCGTCACTTCGGGATTGATCGCGCGCAGCTGTCGGGCCGTTTCATTGAGCGTCTGTTCGCCGCGAGCGGTGATCACCACGTTCACGCCTTCCTGGACAAGCGCCTGTGCGCAAGCTTTACCCAGTCCTTTGCTGGCGGCACACACCAGCGCCCAGCGTCCTGCAATTCCAAGATTCATGGGTGTTTACCTGAAAGAAAAAAGCTCAAGGAAAGTGATTGCCTGTTCATGCAGGGTCCACCGTAGCAGACAGGTTCGGCGAGCGGGCGGCGATGCCCATGAAGCGTCGTACGCGTTCGCCTTCCATACTGCAAAGTATGGTTTCAGGCGCGGCATCGAGTTGAACATTGCCGTTCTCCATGAAAATCACCCGATCGGAAATCGACATGGCAAAGTCCATTTCGTGGGTCACGATCAGCATGGTCATGCCTTCTTTGGCCAGATCGCGGATCACGTTGAGCACGTCGTTGACCAGTTCGGGGTCCAGCGCCGAGGTCGGCTCGTCGAACAGCATGATCTGCGGCTCCATCGCCAGGGCCCGAGCGATGGCCACGCGCTGTTGCTGCCCGCCGGACAGCTGGTGCGGGTACTTGTGGGCATGGGCCAGCAGGCCGACCTTGTCCAGCAGCGCATAGGCACGGTGCTCGCTCAGCTCGCCTGGCTGGCCGTGGAAGCGCGGTGCCAGCGTGACGTTGTCGAGGATGGTGCGGTGCGGGAACAGGTTGAAGTTCTGGAACACCATGCCGATGTGCCGCACGCCCTTGCGCAGGCGCGGGCTGTTCGGTTTGTCCGAGGCCTCGATGAACGGCTCGCCGAACAACAGAATGTCGCCGGTATCGATGCTTTCCAGGCCGTTGACCGTACGGATCAGCGACGTCTTGCCGGAACCGGATGGCCCGATGATCGAGACCACCTGGCCCTGGTCGACGTTCAGGTCGATACCCAGCAGCACTTTGTGGGTGCCGTAGCTCTTCTGGATGTTCTTGAGCTGCAGGATGGGCGTCGTGTTGTTGCCAGCCGCTTTGCGTGCCGTGTCGGGCAAGGCTTCGGCACTGGCCTTGAATTTTGCAATAGTGGCGGCATCGAGTGTGTGCGGCTTGCGGAAGTTCAGGTCCAGGTAGCGTTCCAGGCGCTGCAGGAAATAGCCGAACACGGTGACGATGAGCACGTAGTACACCGCTACGGCGCCCAGGGTTTCCATGACCAGAAAGTTGGTGGCATAGAGGCGTTGGCCCACGGTGAGGATTTCGGTCAGGGAGATGACCGAGACCAGTGACGTCAGCTTGACCACCGTGATGTATTCATTGATCAGGGTGGGCAGCGAAATACGGAAAGCCTGGGGGATCACGATCAGGCGCTGCATGCCGAACAGGCCGATGCCCAGCGCGCGACCCGCTTCCCTCTGGCCCTTGGCCACGGAAATCAGACCACCGCGATGGATTTCCGCCATGTACGCCGCCTCGGTGACCACCAGGGCCAGCAAGCCGGAGTAGAAGGGGTTGGACAGAATCGGGCCGCTGCCGGGAAACAGTTGCGGCAGGTTGTAGACGAACACCACCAGCACCAGCAACGGGATGCTGCGGAAGAACCAGATATAGACCGCTGCGGGAATGCGCAGCAAGGGCGATTGGGACAGCTTGGCCGTGGCCAGCAGGAAGCCCAGCAGCATGCCGATGAACCAGGCCAGGGCGCTGAGCTGGATCACCGTGACACAGGCGTGCCAGAAGTCGGGCAGGGAGAACAGGGAGAAAAAATACGACCAATCGAATTGCATGGGGCACCTCAATCCGCCACCCCCGCGCAGGGGTGGCGGATAACCGGACTACAAGGACACGTTGTTAGTTGGCAGTCGGTTCTTCCAGACCATACTTCTTCAGGATTGCAGCGTATTCTCCGCTCTTTTTGGTTTCCTCGAAGGCCTTTTGCACGGCCTGGAAGGTTTCGTCATTACCTTTCTTGACGAAGATGCCCAGGGTTTGCTGGTAGATCGGGTGTTCGGTGGTGATCACCACACGACCGTTGGTCTTTTCCGCGATCATTTTGGCGGCGCCGGCGATCTCGACCTGGGCCTGAATGTTCTTGGACAACAACGCCTGGGTCACTTCCGGCGCCGAGGGGTATTCGCTGACGGTGATGGCGCCCTTGTTGTTCGGCACGCAGTATTCATCCGACAGCTTCCTGAATTCCTTGACCCAGGTGGTGCCCTGTTCCAGGCCCAGCTTCAGGCCGCACAGGTCTTCAGGTTTCTTCGCGTTGATCGTGCTGCCCTGGGGTACCATGACCGAGGCGCCGGTGTTGGCGTAGGCGATGGTCTGGGCCTGAGTCTGGCGATCCGGCGTGATGTACATGCCGGAGATGACCGCGTCGTATTTGCCGGAGTTCAAGCCCAGGATCAGGCTCGGGAACTTGGTGTCGACGAACTCCACCTTGGCGTTCATGTGCTTGGCCAGTGCCGCCGACAGCTCGGGGTCGGAGCCGACCACGTTCTTGTCCTTGTCATAGGACTCGAACGGAGGGTAAGTGATTTCCATGCCGACCTTGAACGTGTCGGATGCAGCCATGCTCATCGAGGCACCCAGCATGCCGGCTGCCAAAACAGCCAGGCTCAACAGGTTTTTTTTATAGTTTTTCATTGGTTACTGACTCCGGCGTAGGTAAGGGTGTAGCTGAAAACTTCAATCAGGACGGTTGCGCCTGATTTTTCAAATGTCCGAAACTGGCGGGCTTGCGTGCCTTGCCTGGCAGTTGAACGTCCCCGTTGGCCACTCTCTGGCGCAGATACTGATAGGTCTGCAGCGCCTGGCCATACATGTGTTCGCCGATCGTGATTTCTTCGTAATCGTTGCTTGCCTGGGCAAACCCCGGCAACGGCTTAATCTGGGTGTGAAAGTCGCAGGCATAGAACAGCGGGAAGGAATAGCGCTCCTCCTTCACGCTGCGCACCCGGTGCGCGGTGGCGACGAATGCGCCGGCCGTCATCACTTCCAGCATGTCACCGATGTTGACGACAAAGGCGTTGGGAATCGGTGGTGCATCGATCCATTGGCCAAGATTGTTCATCACCTCAAGGCCCGGTTTGTCGGCCAGCAGGATGGTGAAACACTCGTAGTCAGTATGGGCGCCCAGACCCGGTGCGTCATGGGCGGCACCGTCGTAGGGGTAGTGGATCAGGCGCAGCTTGGACGGTGGACGGGTGACCAGGCTGTCGAAGTAGTTTTCTTCCAGGCCCAGGGTCAGGGCGAAGCCGCCGAACAGGCGTCGCCCCAAGGCGAAGATCGCTTCATAGTAGGCCTGCACCGACGCCTTGAAACCTTCCAGCTGCGGCCAGTCGTTGGGCCCCAGCAACGGCGTGTTGGCCAGCACCAACGGGTCATCGGCAGGGACTTCGAAGCCGACGTCGAAGGCTTCCTTGTGGTCCGGCTTGCCTTTGGAATAGACCTCTTCGCCTTCGGGCACAAAGCCTTTGTGCGATTGCGAGGTGCCGATGTAGTGCCGCATCTTGGTATCGAAGGGTTGGTCGAAAAAGTCCTTGGCCGCCTTGCGCAGATTGGCGATCAGTTGCGGGTCGATACCGTGATCGGTGATGTAGAGGAACCCGACGTCGCTGGCGGCGCGCCCCAATTGTTCGGCCACGGCCAGGCGGTGTTCCAGTTCAAAGCTGAACAGTCCGGCGATATTGACCACCGGGATGCTGTTGAAGTTGGCTTTGTGTGTGTCAGTGCTTGCGCTGTTATTTTTGTTGTCAGGCATGACGCATCGGCTCCCTAAGAATGACTTGAGTGGCGGAATCGCTCGAAGTGTTCGCGTTCGGTCTGGCCCATCCACACGTTCAACGACCACAGGTCGGCGACCGGGACATTGGTGAAGGGCAAATGATGCAGGTAGCCGTCGGCGCCGAACTCCGGGGTCAGGGTAGTGACCTGATAACCGCGGGCTTGCTGCGAGCGCCAGATGCTTTCCCAGTGCTGCTGGTGGAAGGCCAGCTCCTTGGCATATTCAGGCGCCGCCGGGTGCGGAACCTGCGGACCCTGGTCGTAACCGACCCGGGCCTGGACATGGTGAACCCGCTCGATGAAAGCACTCAGGTCATCGGCCGGGTCATTGAGCAGACGCTCGCAGGTCACGATCCAATGGCTGATGTCACTGGTGAACAACAGGTCGGGCAGTTGCCGGATCAACTCCAGGGTCACCCAGGGATTGAACAGCGAGCGCGCGCGGTGAGTTTCGAAACTGCAGACCTGGCCGTGCTTGCGCGCCAGCTCCAGCGCCTGGCCGAAAAACTCCACCTGTTGCGGCAAGGACCAGCGGTCGTTGCCCGCCAGCACATTGACGAAACGCGGGCCGAGTTCGGCGGCCCAGGCCAGTTTGCGGTCCAGGTCATCGAGGTGCACGGCGGGCGATGCCGACTGATCCGGCAGCACGTCATAGGCGGTGAAGACGGTGCTGATATAGCCCACGCGATTGGCCTTCAGAAAGGCGCCGAATTCCGCCCGTTGATGGGCGTCCAGTGGCAGGCGTGCTTCCATGCCGTCAAAGCCCGCTTGCAGCAACTCTTCGAGTGCCTGGGCCTTGCTGGCGGTGTAACCCCACAGCGTGCGAAAGATGTCCAGCTTCATCGGTGATCCTCAAAAGTCCCGGGGCCGGCTGCAACAGCACGGCGTGCGCTGATTCTGCTGAGCGATACCGAAGCGGGTTCGCTGTGGCGCCGATGTTAGGCACAGGCTGAGCGGCGAAAGAATCTGATATTTCAAATCGATACTTCAGACTTTTATCAACCAATAGCTGGCTATTTATAAGGCTGATTGGCGGTTTTTTTTGCGGTGAGAACCTTTCTACGTTGGGTGTTAGCGAGGGGTGCCTTCAAAGCGACATCATTTTGAAGAGTCCCAAGCGATATCGGGTGGGGGAGGGGGGTTGCGCTGGCCTTTGCAACGCGCTTGACGAAAATGGACAAATAATTCCAATATGGAATTAATTTGCAGGTATTTCTGTAGAGAGGGCGTCATCCAGTTGCCCGTGTGGCCTCAAACAATAAAAAGGAACTTGCCCATGCCATTTACTCGCACGCTTCTCGCCCTGTCCCTGGGGCTGGTCTTCTTGCAGGGCCAGGTACAGGCCGCACCGCCGCTGACCCTGAATAACGGCCTCAACGCCTCGACGATCCAGAACAGCAATGCCTGGGTCGAAATCAACAAGGCCGCCCTGGAACACAACATCCAGGCCCTGCAGGCGACCCTCGACGGCAAATCGAAGCTGTGTGCGGTGCTCAAGGCTGACGCGTATGGGCATGGCATCGGCCTGGTCATGCCCTCGATGATCAAGCTGCAGGTGCCTTGTATTGCGGTGGCCAGCAACGAGGAAATGCGCGTGGTGCGCCAGAGTGGCTTCAAGGGGCAACTGGTGCGGGTGCGCACGGCTTCGCTGAGCGAGCTGGAAGATGCACTGCAATTCAATGCCGAAGAACTGGTGGGCAACCTGGACTTCGCGCGCCAGGCCGCTGAGCTGGCTGCAAAGCACGGACGCAAACTGCAGGTGCACATCGCCCTGAACTCCAGCGGCATGAGCCGCAATGGCCTGGAGATGCACACTGAACAGGGCAGGAGCGATGCCGTCGCCATCACCAAATTGCCGAACCTTGAAGTGGTCGCGATCATGACCCACTTCGCCGTCGAAGATAAGGACGACGTCCGCAAGGGCCTGGCAGCCTTCAATGAGCAAGCCGCCTGGCTGATGGACGTGGCACAACTGGACCGCAAGAACATCACCCTGCATGCGGCCAACTCCTTCGCCACCCTGGAAGTGCCCGAATCGCACCTGGACATGGTGCGCCCCGGCGGCGCCCTGTTCGGTGACACGGTGCCTTCGCACACCGAATACCAACGGGTGATGCAGTTCAAATCCCACGTTGCCTCCGTCAACAGCTACCCGGCCGGCAACACGGTCGGCTACGACCGCACCTATACCTTGAGCCGTGATTCGAAGCTGGCCAACATCACGGTTGGCTACTCCGATGGCTATCGTCGCGTGTTCACCAACAAGGGCGTGGTGCTGATCAACGGCCATCGCGTGCCGGTGGTGGGCAAGGTGTCGATGAACACCCTGATGGTGGACGTCACCGACGCCCCGGACGTGAAGGCCGGCGACGAGGTCGTGCTGTTCGGCAAACAGGGCGAGGGCGAAATCAGCCAGGCCGAGATCGAAGAAATCAACGGCGCGCTGCTCGCCGACCTCTATACCGTGTGGGGCAACTCCAATCCCAAGATATTGGTGGAGCAGTGATCGCTGACGATTGATTTGGCGGATTGCCTCGGCCCGGGGGGCCCGGGTTGGGGCGCGGGTTTGCTTGTGGGAGACCGCGGGCCTGACCCGGACGGGGCTGCTCCGCCTTATACACCGGACGTCGGGCTGGCCCACTGGGCAATGAAGTCGCCGATTCTTTCCACGTTGCGGCTCTCGACCGTGCGCAGGCGCAGAATGGGAATGCCGCTTTTTGCTAAGACGCCATTCTTTAAAGCGTCCCGCGCCATCTGGTCGGGCCGGTCGTGAGAGCCGCCATCGACCTCGATGACCCCTACCGGGATCTTGCCCACCTTGAAATAGATCACGAAATCGCAACTGGCGCGCGCCATGAAGGCCCGCTCGTGGTCGGTCCAATCGTGGTTACTTGGCGATGCGATCTGATCCAGCATGATCTGCGTGTGGAACATCAATAACTGGCACGCCGGAGCGGCCAACGCCTCGCGCAGCAGTTGCGCCACGATCTGCTCGGACTTGTAGCGTGAGTCTTCAGGTCGCAGGCGAGCGTCCAGGTGTGCCAGAGAAAGATCAAACTCCTGATACAGCAAGTCGAAGGCCGATACCACGGGGGCGCGCACTATCTGCTCCTCATGCGCGTAATAGGCGACGTAGCGCATCAGCGCCGCTATGTGGCCGTTGTTGCTGGTGAACACGTCGTCGCCCGTCACCAGGGTGAAACGGTGCTTGGCCCGCGACACCGCCACGTTGATCATGCGTGGGTCATCGACGAAATCCAGGCGTTTACGCTCTTGGTTGCAGCGTTTTTTGTCCAGCACGGTGGAGAAAACGATCTCGTCGCACTCTCGGCCCTGAAACTTGTGCACGGTGTCCCTGACGAAATCCGGTGGCAGGTGCGTGCCGGAGAGGTTGACCTGTGCCCGGAACGGCGCGATGAAACCGCGGCCATCGCCGTCCAGCCCGACCGGCTCTCCCTCGTTCTCGAGCAGCTTGAGTAGAGATTCCAGCTCGCGCAGGTTGACGTTCTGACGGGTGTGATTGCCCTTGGCGGTCACCACCAGGCGCAGTGGCTCTTCGCCCTTGTCCTCGGTCATCGGCACCAGCATGTTGTTATAGAACTGCTGGTTGCAGAACTGAATGATCCTGGGGTGACAGCGGTAATGCTCTTTGAGCAGGGTTCTGGGAAGCGCCTCCTTGAACACGCCAATGCACGAATCGAGCAGGCTAAAGCGCTCGCAATCGTAGGCCTGGACGGGCGCTTGCAGGCCCAGTTCCACGGGAATGTGCGCCAATTGGCGGCTGTCGCCGACGACGACCAGATTCCTCGCGCAGCCCAGCGCTAGAATGCCTGGCACGATGTCCTGCAGCGAGGCTTCGTCGATGATCACGTAGTCGAGAATTGCCCCCGGCGCGATCGAATTGACGATGGAGTGCGTACCGCTGCCCAGGATCGGGAAGCGCTTTTGGAAGGCATCGAACTGTTGACGGTACGTCTTGGCATCAAAGTTTTGCGACGGTGGAGCCTGGCGTTGCAATTGCTGCTTCAGATGACGCATCGATGCCGTTTTCAGTTCATCCAGCAAGGCCGTGAAGTTTCCGTGTACCAGCGATTCGCGGCATGCCTGCAGCTCCGCTTCCGTGTCCTGCAATGCCTTGTCGTAATAGTGCATCTGCAGGGCACGAAAGACAGATAAGCGCGCATCGCCCTGAGCGAATGGCTTGGCGCGGAAAATCCTGAAGTTGAACAGCAGCTTGACGCGATCCTTGAGGCGGATGCGCTGCTCACCGAGACGGGCCAGGTAGGCCATCAGGTCTGCTGTCTTGCGCGGCGACAGTCTGTACTTATCCAGCGAGTTGGCAGCCTGCATGCCGCTGTCGGTTTGCCACTGGTGCAGATGGCGTCGCTCGATAGTCAGCTCATCGAGCTTGACCTGCAGTTGCGCCGCCCGATTGTGGCCGTGCAAATGCTGCTTCAAGCGGGCCAGCAAGACTTGAATCTCGTCCAGCGTCGGCGCGGGCTCGGGTTCGCTCGATGGCCAAGGCGGCAGATCAGCGAAGAAGTCCTGGCGGTTGCCCTGGTTGCCGAGTTTGGCGATCAGGTGGTCCAGACCGCATTTCTCCAGCTTCTCGTAGACGTTTTCCACCGCCGCATTGTTGTTGGACAGCACGGCGACCGTCTGTCCGCGCAACAGGATATTGGCAAGGATGTTGAGGATGGTCTGGGTCTTGCCGGTCCCCGGTGGGCCCTCGATCACGCTGACTTGCGCGCGGAAGGCTTGCTCGACCGCCGCAAGCTGACTCTCGTTTAGTCCGAATGGATAGATCAGCCCTTGGCCCGGCGTCAGTGTGCCGTTGCGCCCCGTGCAATAGGCCTGCAAGGCGGTGTCGGCACGGGGACGCAGCTTTTCCAGTTGGCGCACGACATTGGCTGCGATCTCTCGGTCGGTCTTCGACTCGGCGCGATCCTGCCGGGCATTCGCTACAGCTGAGAAATAGCGAAAGACCGGCTCGTCCTTCATTGCCGTCGGCTCGGCAAAGCCAATGCCGTCAATCTTGTAGACATAGGGCTTGTCGGCGTTCGGATAGTACACGACAGCATATCGCTCGCCGTAGACCGTAGCCTTGGCAATGGGCTTGACGATCGAGCTGCCGGACTTGGTCAGCAACATCTCCCCCAACTCGCGGGTGGGAGAAACACGACAGTCACTGAGTGGGCGCGTGTAAGTTTTCCCGGAGGGGTAGTGACAAGTCAGTTGAATGGCTTGGTACTTCTCGCTCCAGTGAATCGACCAGTCGCTAATCTTCCTGGTCTTGTCCTCACCATCCACCTGAATCGAAACCATAAATCCCATTTTTTGTATGTGCATGGCATCCGGCTGCGCCTCACGACGGACAGCGGATGTCGTTGATTCTCCAATAATGGTCATCTTGCCACCATTACGCGTAGGGCCGATAGCAGGCTCATACAGGAGCTTGTAAATCGCGAGGAACCTGAAGCTATAAGTGAACACCAGGGTTATCCAACCGCTGATCCAGATTGAAGCAATGGCGTCGCGGGGAGGGAGGTCGGCGATACGCAGGCAAAGGCCAGCCGATTTACCGGACCTTCGCCAAGGGCTTCTCAAGCCCCTATCTATTGGATGAAAACCACTTGGCGTAGATCAGCTCGTAAGTCCCGTCCTCGTACAAGGCCAGCAGTGCCTCGTTGATGGATTTGCGCAGCGGGCTGCCATTGGGCACGGCGATTCCGTATTTTTGCGGCCTGAACAGCGGCCCGACGACGATCAGGGCGCCATTGCCACGCTTGGCGGACCAGTACTGAAGGGTCGGCGCGTCATAAACGATGGCCTGCACCTCGCCCTTTGTCAGCATCCGGATGCCATCGTCGGCGGTGTAGACGTTGACGAATGGCAGACCGTGTTGCGTGAGGTAGTCCGCGGCGACCGTCCCCGGTACCGTTGCGATCGATTTGCCGGGCAGGTCATCGGGGCCACGGATGTTCGACTGCAGGCGCGCGATGGTCTGTGATGAGGTCACGGTCGCTGTCAGCTGGGCAACGAGCACCACACCGATCAACCACATCGCGGGCACGAGTATGCGCCTCCAGCGATTGGCGGCGTTGCGTTCGCCGTGCTCGCCGGTGGCGATGATCAGCATGGTCACCCACAAACCTTCACCAATGGCACGCAGATAGGGTTTCTGGAAATCGGGATTGTGCTTGCGCTCTGTCAGCCAGATCAGGTTGGCCAGGACAAGGACGATGACCACCGATACGCCCACGAGCTGACTGATGGCCAGCCAGGGGACTGCCCAGAACCCTTCCATGAAGGTGTCATGGTTCTGGGCGCGCACCATGATCTGCAGGCCGGAGTCGAAATAGGGCAAGGAGAAGTCCAAGGCCCTTTCCCTTTCGGGCGTCATGGTAACCGCGGCGATTGCAGCGTCCGCTTCGCCACGCTCCATGGCCGGCAGCAAATCAGACCGTGCCTGTATCTTGATCCAGGAGAATTCAACCTGCATGCGCCGTGCGAGTTCATTCCACAGATCGATACTGAAGCCCTCGGGAGTCGCTGTTTGTGGCAGTACGAAGGGCGCGACATCGGCGATGGCGATCCGCAAAGGCGGTTTTGCGGCGGGCGTTTTGCTTTCGATTTCCTGCGTTTGGGAGGCCTGTGCGGCGGGGACGATCAGGATCGTCGAAAGCGTCAGGCAAATGAGAGAGATCAACCAGCGAGCCGGTTTATTCATTGCATCTCCCGAGGGCGGGGTGGATCGATTGCGGCGTGAAGGGATGGGCCGGTTACAGTTAAATGAGTCTAGCTGCAGTGAAGCCGCAGGCATGAAATCCGTCAGGGAATGAATACTGCCTGATCTGCCTTTTAAACATCTCTGCATTGACGCTGTTTAACCGCCTCCGAGCTCACTTCCTGAAAGCTACAAATCCTTGCGTCGCTGCCTACGGGTACGCCAGAATCCGCCGGCTTGTGCGCCTTGGGGGCCATCGGTAACTTGATTCGTGTCACTGATTGTCAGTGATCGGGTTTAGCAGCCCGTGGTTAACGGAAGCGCATTTGCAGCCTTTCAGTCAGGTCATTTCATGCCTGCACTTCATGGTAGCCGTGCGCAGGGCGCCCTCGGGCGCGCCGGTTTCGTTCTCCCCGGTCTGCTAACCTGCGTACAGCTGCCACCTTCGTTTAGCAGCGATTCGGTGATGGCTCCACATTGCTGGAGAACTGAATATGTTCAAAGTCACACCCAACCCGCCTGACCCCGCATCCCCCTACGAACCCGATTCCAAAAAACTCAACGAAGCCGCCGAACGCGCCCTCGATTTTCATTTCCCTTCGACGGCCGACATCAAGGCCACGCCCCATACCCCCAGCACCTTGTTTTCCGTAAACCCGGAGGCCACGACCGAAAGCCTGATGGTGTATCTGGTCGAGACACTGGCCTCGGTGGACGTGATGGTCCATCAGTTGGTGGATCACCTGGACGGTGGGTCGCGCAATGCGTTGTTGGGCATTTCCAACAGCGTGATGCTGGCGGAGATCACAGCCAACCGCGTGCTGGATCAGATCGATCCGCCGGAATAGGCGAGGCGGGAAGGGCGGCAGCGTGCCGCCCTTGCTCAATGATTGGGTCACTTTTCCACTGCTATGCTCAAAACACCTGTTTCTTCACTTGAGACGAGCAGCATGGCCGCACAAGGGAAGCATTTCCCGTTCACGTTCATGGTTATGGCCTGCTCGGTTGGGGTTTTCCTTGTCGCCTGGGCTGTCATGAAGCTGCTCGACACTTGCTTCAACCTGACGTTGTTGGCCGATACCACAGGCTGGCTGCCAGGTTTTTGGGATTGGCTTTGGCTGGATACGCCAATGCCCAATTGGTCGCTGCTGGTGATGATTGCGATTTTAATCAGCGCGCTGTCAGTTGCGATTTACTGCACCCGCAACACCGAAGGAACTTACGGTGAGTTACACGAGCTAGAGCGAAAAATATACAAAAAGAACAATCCACAGTTTCCACAGTTGACAGATGACCAAACGCTACTAATGGAAGTTTTAGCCTATCATGCGAACTTCAGAAAAGTTGCGAACTTAAACTCAATCTGCAAACTGCTCTCACTCAGTACGTCAGAAGTTGAAGCCGGTCTTAAGCAACTTCAGGCTAAACGTCTTGTGAAGCAAAAAGTGACACGTGGCACCTTCGGCACCACCACTTTTGAACTTACCTTGGCCGGCAAGGATTATGCGTTAGAGCGATTTGAACTAACGTAGTACGGACGCGCGTATGCAAATAAGCTCTGGACGCAGGTACGGGGCTTCACTCGGGCGCCAAATCGCCATACCAATAAGCCGCAGTGACGCCGTCCAGCAGGAAATCGCTACCGGTGATGAAGGTGCCTTCAGGGCCCATGAGGAACGCGCCCAGGGCCCGCACCTCATCGGGCGTACCACCGCGTCCGGCAGCCGGTAACGCAGGGGATCAGCGGTCGACCCGTTGTTGCAGGTGCGCCGGATAGCGGTCGCCGACAATCTGGATCTGCATCAGGGCTGACTCGATGGCGGCGAGATCTTGTGAGGTCAGCTCGATGGACGCCGCGCCGAGGTTTTCTTCAAGACGGTGCAGTTTGGTCGTGCCCGGAATCGGCACGATCCAGGGCTTGCGCGCCAACAGCCAGGCAATGGCGATCTGGGCACGGGTAGCGTTCCGGTCATCGGCGATGTGACCGAGCACCTCGACCAATTGTGCGTTGGCGCGGCGGTTCTCTTCATTGAAGCGCGGCACAATGCTGCGGAAGTCGTCCGAGCCGAATGTTGTGGCGGCGTCGATAGCGCCGGTAAGAAAACCCTTGCCCAACGGGCTGAAAGGTACGAAGCCGATACCCAGTTCCTCAAGCACCGGCAGGATTTCGTTTTCAGGCTCGCGCCACCACAGTGAGTACTCGCTTTGCAGCGCGGCGACGGGTTGTACCGCGTGGGCACGACGTATCGATTGCACGCCGGCTTCGGACAGGCCGAAGTGTTTGACTTTACCTTCGCTGATCAACTGTTTGACGGTGCCGGCGACGTCCTCGATCGGCACATCGGGATCGACGCGATGCTGGTACAGAAGATCGATGCGATCAGTCTTCAAGCGCTTGAGTGAAGCTTCTGCCATCGCCCGAATACTCTCTGGACGGCTGTCGAGGCCTTGGGCGACATCGCCGTTCTTGAAACCGAATTTGGTGGCTATCACAACCCGATCACGAAAGGGTGCCAACGCCTCACCCAGCAGTGACTCGTTGGTGAACGGGCCATACGCTTCGGCGGAATCGAAGAACGTCACACCACGCTCGAATGCGCTACGGATCAGTTGGATGCCTGCTGCGTTGTCCATCGCCGGGCCATAGCCGTGGCTGATGCCCATGCAACCCAGACCAATTGTGGACACTTCAAGGCCGCTATTACCTAAAAACCGCGTTTGCATTGTTCGTCTCCTCTCGTAGGGTTTCACCACCTTATATTGCTGTTGAGTGCTCAACAATATAGCCTTGGCTTCATGGCTTGTTGAGGAAAATTCATTAATGATGCGCGCCGATTTGCCAGGGCTTACCGCGTTTATCGCCATTGCCGAACAGCGCAGTTTTAGCGGTGCGGCTCGCGTCTTGGGCGTGTCCGCTTCTGCGCTCAGTCACTCGATGCGTAACCTTGAAGCGCGGCTGGAGATGCGGTTGTTCAACCGCACGACGCGCTCGGTGTCACTGACGGAGGCGGGAGAACAGTTGCTCAGCGGTGTTCGTCCGCTGATCAATGATCTGGCGGCCGTGGTGAATGAGGTCACGTCTGCCCGGATCACCCCTTCGGGCTCAATCCGCATCAGTGCTTCGGAGTTATCGATTCAGCCACTGATCCGCCATGTGGTGCCCGATTTCGTCGCCCGTTACCCGAACATCCACATTGAATTCGTGGTCGACAGCAAGCTGCAGGACATTGTCGGTGATGGCTTTGACGCCGGCATCCGGCTGTTCGATGACGTGCCGCGCGACATGATCGCCATACGGTTCGGGCCGGATGTGCGCTTCACGGCTGTCGCTTCGCCCGACTATCTTGAGCACCATCCTGCACCCCAGACGCCACAAGACTTGAAAGACCACCGCTGCATCCGTTTTCGCTTTACCAGTGGCGGGCTGTTTCGTTGGGATTTCAAGCACGCAGAGCAAAGTGTCAGCCTGGATATCGAAGGGCAGATCACCATGGACAACGTCAACCTCATGGTCGAGGCCGCGCTGGCGGGGGTGGGTATCGCGTGGGTGCCAGAGACAGTGGTTGCCGAACCTTTGCGCGAAGGCAAGCTGATCAACCTGCTACCACTATGGAGCCCGAGTTACTCAGGGCTTTGCCTGTATTACCCGGCCAACCGCCATCCACCGATTGCACTGCGTTTGTTCGCCCAGGCCGTCCGGGACTGGTCGAGTCAATCCCGGTTGTCAGGGGCAGAGGGCTAGCGTTGCGCGGCCCTTGGGCAATGCGCTTTCAAATGTTGTGTGCTGCACAAGGCGTGGCCAACGGGTTTCTTCGGCGGGTGAACTGTTGTTCGGTGACCGCCGTGCCCCACTGGTTGCCTTGCTCCTCATGAACCAGCTCGAACCCCAGTGACTCATAGAGCCGGCGTGCTGCGTCCAGCCCTTTGAAGGTCCAGAGCTGTATGGCGTCGAAGCCTTGCCGGTCACAGAACGCCACGGCTTCTTCCAGCAACCGGCGCCCGACGCCACCACCGCGGCACCCGTCATCGAGGATGAACCAGCGCAGGTGCGCTTCATTGTTACCCAGGTCCTGCCCATCGATGGCGACAGAGCCAACGATCCGCTCATGGTGGGTGGCAAGCCAAAGACTGTTGCAGGGTTCATCCAGGCGACCGGCAAACTCTGCGAGCCCTGTCGCCACCTGACGCTCGAAGAACTGCCCGAAGCCGGAGTGCCTTGAGTAAAACGTCGCATGCATTTCGGTCACTCGGCCTATCACGCCCGGACGATAACCTTCACTGACTTGAATTTGGCCGGGAGCGCTTTGCATTGCGCCTGACCGATAAGCCTGGAGGGCCTCGGCATAAGCGCTCAGGCCCTGGGCAACAGTTTGCTGCCGGGACAGGTTCAGCGGCGCCAGTGCAGCGGTCACCTGCATCTGACCGTAGCGATGGATTTCACTGACCGTGCGTTTTCCTTGCTCCGTCAGGATCAGCTGTTTGGTGCGCCCGTCCTCACCGTCGCTGGACTCTTCAAGCTCTCCGGCTTCGATGAGCCTGGCGATCATCCGGCTGACACTGGACTTTTCCAGGCCCAGCACCTGCACGAGCCGGGCGGCGGTCATTACGCCCTGCACGCTGACTTCAAGCAGGGTATGCACCGCCGACGGCGAGTAATCGGTGCCGGCCAGCGTCGCTTGCATGAAACCGAGCTCCCGAACCATGGTGCGCGATGCGGAGCGGATTTGTTCAACCAGGAAGGGGTCGATGTTCATTGGCGAAGGTCTGTTCGAAATATGGTTGTATTATACAACCATATCTTG
The DNA here is from genome assembly GCF_050280625.1 of Pseudomonas sp. NPDC089569. NCBI lineage: Bacteria > Pseudomonadati > Pseudomonadota > Gammaproteobacteria > Pseudomonadales > Pseudomonadaceae > Pseudomonas > Pseudomonas sp. NPDC089569. The sequence goes on along the minus strand of NZ_JBNNVQ010000001.1, from coordinate 62,792 downwards.
TTTTGGCTGTAAACGCTCACTTTGGCTCTTTGGCCGTTCGTGGGTATTCCTGCTTCGCGGTTGGCGAATACCGGTCGCACAGAGGGAGCCTGGCATTTATCAATCCAACGGCACCGGGATTTTCCCGCTTTCCTTGAGCCACAAACCAAAGTCGCGCATGACGCTGACGACGGGCCTCAGTCGATTGCCTTCTTCGGTCAGCTCGTATTCCACTTTCACGGGAACCGTGGGGTATACCGTGCGCTTCACCAGGCCGACTTCTTCCAGTGCCCGCAGATCAAGGGTCAGCATCCGTTGCGAGATGCCCGGGACATCTCGGCGCAACTCGTTGAAACGCTTGGGTCCGTCGAGCAGATAGGACACCAGCAGCAGGCGCCAGCGGCCGCCCAGCAGGCGCATGGCTTCCTCGACTGAACAGCCTGTCACATTCCTTTTCATGGCGTTATCCGTAGAGTAGGGCAGGTATATTTTTTGTACCTAGATGATAAAAAAGTGCCTTCTTCCATTTATATACCGGATCCCTAAGATGGTCATGCATCGCTTCCCGGATGGAAGTGACGTCACAGACTTGATCAGGAGATCGCGCGTGAAGCTCTATTACATCCCCGGCAGTTGCTCCCTTTCCCCTCACATCGTGATCAATGAGCTGGGTCTCGATGTCACGCTGCTCAAGGTCGACCACCGCAAGCACACGGTGGGCGAGAGCGTCGACTACTTCGATATCAATCCGCTCGGCTATGTGCCGATTCTTGAACTGGCCGATGGGACCCGGCTTCGGGAAGGCCCGGCGATCGTGCAGTATCTGGCCGACCAGAAACCTGAATCGCAGTTGGCGCCACCCAACGGCACCCTGCAGCGGTATCGGCTTCAGGAATGGCTCGGCTTCTTGTCATCGGAGATCCACAAGGGCTTCATTCCACTGCTGTATGCGGGGCTTGCGGGCAAGTATGTCGATACCGTCAGGCCCAAGCTGGCGGCACGCTTTGCGTGGATCGATACACAACTGGCTGACCGCCGGTTCCTGCTGGGCGACACGTTCACGGTGGCCGACGCCTACCTGTTCGCCCTGACGGGATGGGGGCAGGCGCAGTGGCTGACGTCCGTCTACAAGGCCGGTATTCATTTCGACGACCTGAAAAATCTCCAGGCCTGGTACGCCAGGGTCCGCCAACGCCCTGCGGTCGAAAAGGCACTGCAGGCAGAGGGGCTGGCTTGAACGGTGGGTTATGCCAGCAGCGAGAGTGACTTGAGCAGCTCGTGAAGGCCTTCAGGTACCAGCGGGGAGACGGGGCTGAAGTCTGAGCTGTCGCACCACTGGGTGTGCAGGCGTGCCCCGTCGGTTTCGAAGCCTTCTATCTGCGTTCTCTCGTAGACACCAGCGTCGTCGAAGGTGGCGTCATAGACCTGGACGATCTCGTGCCCCGGCTTACCGGCATAGGTGAAAATGCTTTCCAGGGTGCCCAGCAGGCGAACGTCATGAATCGACAAGCCCAGTTCTTCCTGCACCTCCCTGACAATGGCATCGGCGCTTCTCTCGCCAAACTCGATGCCGCCCCCGATGGGGCGGTAGAGTGTCAGTTGCTTTTGGTCATCGAAGAACTTATTGACCAGGATCTTTCCACGGTGGTGAAAGATGCAGAGTGCGAGAGGGCGGATGCGTTGTTCGGACACCAGTGAAGCTCCCTGGATGAAACGGTTTGTGGTGAATCCATTCTTGTGAGCAACGGCTTGCTACAGTCGTTGACGGTTTCGCTGCTGTTTGACCTTGTACATCTCGCGGTCTGCCAGCTTAGTGGCCTCGTCCACCGTCATGCTGCCCGGTTTCACGGCCACTACCCCGACACTCGCACCGGTGTATTGAATATCACCCAAGCCGTCGCCCAGCTCATAACGCCCAATCGTCGCTTTGGACAGGCGCTCCTGAAGCAGTTCGGCGGCATGTCGCCTGTCTTTTTCCGGGTCCGGGTGCTCCGAGGGCGTGCCCAGGGCGATCACGATGAACTCATCACCGCCGGTACGCCCGATGATATCGCTGGTTCTAAGGGCATGCTGGAGTTGAGCGGCCACGCCGCGCAGCAGCTGGTCGCCTGCCAGGTGGCCGTGGGTATCGTTGATGGTCTTGAACCCGTCCAGATCGACGACACCCATCAGGATGTACTTGTCCTCCCGCTGGGCCAGGGCGAACAGGCGCGCGGCATCGTTGAGAATGGCGCGTCGGTTGGACAGGCCGGTGAGCGGGTCTGTCAGGGCCAGTTTGGTCAACTCGGCGTTGGCGGCCTGGAGTCGCTCGACAAGGCGCCCGCGTTCAAGGGAATACCCCAGCAACCCCGACAGCAGCATCAGCAGGGGTTCCACTTCAGCCGAGCGCGCCACCTGATCGGAGCTGGCGGCACAGACCGTCCCCAGCACTTGGCCATCCTGGGATCTGATCGGCGCGCTCACGTATGTTCTGATGCCCAGGGCCGCGGCAGCCTCCGAATCCCCCCAACATTCGGTAACGTTGTCCGAGTACATGCGATTCTCATCGAGTGCCCGCTTGCACAGCGTATCTGTCCAGGGCACCACCAGCCCTTCAGGAATCACCATGTCACCGATGTTGCGGGCGAACTCGATACGCTGGACACCCTCGTCGGTATCAATGGTCGTCAGGTAGGTCGACTCCATGCCCGTTACCCGGCTGAGCAGAGCCAGCAAGGGGCGCGTAAGCTGCTCCAGGGTTTGGGCTTTGGGAATGGTATCGGAGAGAAGAGATAGGATCTGATCCATTTGGGCGCGCCGAAAGCTGAGTGGTAATTCAGTTATCGACTAATCGGCAAATTACTGAATGTTGCAGGGTCTCATCCAACGGAATGAGATTGCCTGCACGTTCGCTCATTCAGGCGGTTTTTCCTATGACGCGTGGTTCAAATTCTTACGGAGTTCGTCCTCCAGCGTTCGACAAGCGTCTGCGATAACGCTTTTTCCGGCTGCCGGGCCGGAGTAGCTGTTTACTTCCTCACGGCACCGTTCAACGGCCTCTCGGGCCTGCGTGCTTGCTTCGTCTTGCGGCTCGTTGCCGGCATAAAAACCGACAGCCAGGTACAGGGTGATAGCGGCAATGACGCCGGTGACGATCTTGCCGACCAGACAGGTTTTCCTGTCTGACGGCAGTGGCCACGCGGTTGGGGTAGGTACTTTGAGTCGAAGGTCAGATTGGCAGTGTTTGCATAAAATGGCTTCAGCCATGATGACTTCTGCGCAATAGGGGCAATGCTTTTTTCCAGGCTCCACCGATGAAACTCCTTTTTCAAAACGAAATTCTATCACCGGGTCTGAGGGGCTAGGGAGGGCGCGCTGTTTTCCACAGAAAATCTTCCGGGGTGGTGATGTTTTGCCAATCTGAATTGCCTTCGGCAGGTCCGGTTTGAAAAAAAACGGGATTGAATGAGTGTCACTGGTGGAGTTCTTCCTTTCACTACAGGTAGAGATCGGCCAGAAGCGGACGGTCGCGAATGATAATTTCTAAGTGGCAGGCATCGAAAAAAAACGGGGGGCTACCATAAAAACCCAAGCTATATTAGAAAGTGACGATATTCTGCTTGTTTATCGAGATTAGATATTATCTTACCCGCGATTTGATCAATACAAACCTGTTCAGTGATGGTCTAGAAAGGAATTCTCATGCCGGAATTAACCATTGCCGCCGTAAAATCCGTTGCCGGTTTACTTGCACCGGTTTTAAATAGTGTGTACGGGGCTGCGAAAGGCTCAGTTAAGAGCCGGTTGCAGAGCTGGAAGGCGGGCGAGAATCTTGAAAAAATCTCTGAGTATTACGTTCGCTTGGCCAGTGTTAAAACTATCTTTTCTCGCGATGAGGCAATACCCATTGCTTCATTCTACTTTCCATCACGCATATCATTTAAAAGTCGATGCAAGCCAGTAAATGGTTTAAAGGATCTGCCCGACGGATGCATTGTCGTAGAAGGGGTGGTAGGGCAAGGCAAATCTATTTTTATGCGGTACTTAGCAACATCCATACTTTCTGAAGGCACAGAGAATCAAATACCAATATTTATTGAGCTTAGAAATGTCAGTATTAAAAATTCCTTAAAGGATTTAATTTGGCAGGCATTGAAAGCGCTAGGTGTCGACGCAGATGACGAGGTTTTTAAATACCTTGTGAAAAATCAGAAGCTAGTGCTTATTCTGGATGGATTTGATGAGGTTTTAGAGGAGCTAACTAATGATGTGCTTGTGGAAATCAATAATTTAAAAAATATTAACTCCGGCTTGAGGGTTATTGTGTCTTCGCGCCCTCAAAATGCAATTCAAAACGTTGCAGATTTTAAGGTGGTAGCATTAGAACCACTTAAAGCGGCTGATCACGACTCGTTCCTGAGAAAACTAGTAGTTGATTACCAACGGAGAGCTGAGCTAGTAGCTGCAATTAAAGATAGCCCGATGGATATTCAGGACGCTATCAGTACGCCGTTGATGATGTCTATCGTGGTGCTGGTATATGAAAGCGTCAAACAAATACCGCCTTACTTGTCGGATTTTTTTAGCGCACTGTTTCATGTTGTATTCACACAGCATGACAGCTTAAAAGAAGCATTTCGGCGCAAGCACCATACGGGGCTGTCGGAAGACAGGTTACAGCATCTTTTTGAAGCATTTTGCTTCGTTGTTATGCAAAAGTCTTACGGGCGCACCCTTAGTTTATCTAGGTTTAATGAGTGTTTTGACAAAGCACAGAAATATGTACCGGACGCTAAATGCTCTGCAGATAGTTTCAGAGCTGACATCATAGGCGTGGCATGTTTGATGCTTGAGGAGGGAGTCGGCGAGGTAACATTTTTACACAAAAGTATATTAGATTACTTTGCAGCGGCTTTTGCCGCCCGCCTCGATAAGCTTTCTGAGAAGTTTTACACCTCTATTGCATCTTCGTATAAGAACTGGAAAGTCACCTTGCAGTTTTTATGGAAAATTGATACCCATCGATATCTAAAGTATTATTTCCTTGTTGTGGTTTGCAATGAGTTGGAAAAACTAACGGCGCTCCTTAAAAATGATGATGACGGCGAAATTGAAGCTTATGTTACTGGTTTGTTTAGTGCAAGCAAGGCGGAAGTTAGATTTGGTAGTAATATCGTGGAGTATATGCTGCAACCTAGCTCTAGAAACGAATTGGCTGAGCATGCAGCTGGCGCTTGTCGAGAAGTAATACTTGGATTTCAAATGCATGTGAGAACAATAAACGACTTTAAAGATTTTGCCTTGCACAGTCAAAAACATGTAAATATTATTAACGATAGAGCGGTATTTGGTTTGGATGTTGTTTTTGAGATTTATGGGTTGGATTTGATACGTGGAGCCTTAAGAGAGGTGGAAAATGATTTTTTTGCCGGGTAGAATTGGCAAAAAAGCAGTTGAAAGAGTTAGATAGTAGAGACTCTGAAATTGATATGAGTTTTGATTTTTAAATTCGAAGCATTGGATTTTAGGAATGCTTTAATTGGCAGTCTGGACTTTAAAAAGGCTTGAATTGATTTCTTGAGGGGCTTCTAATATATGCTCACAGTTAATTAATCAGAGTTAGAAAAAGCTGACGAATTCACTTCTGAAAAAATAAGTCTGTCATCTATAAGTAAACTTCTTTACGCACCTTTACGCAGTGCGCAACGTATGCACCGCAGAGCGGCCAGCGTATTACCTTTCCGGGTTACGCGTCCTACAGGACTAACGATGGTTGCAATAGCGTTCGGTCAAGGACTGCACACGCCTGATGCAGGATCACACGTCGGAGTAGGCGCGCTCGACCACTATGAGGAATAGAGCGGATTTATTTGCAGCGCAGTGAATAAATCCGCCCATTATTCGTAATTATATTTTGTCCTCTGGCTTGACCGCTTGAGGCGCGGTGACCAAACGCTCTAATTTTCGTTCAATTCGCTCTTGGGTATCGCTTCGGACACTTTGCTTTCGATAGGGTGTGTTTTTAATCTAATTTCTCCAGTCACCTTTGCTAGCCTGAGGGCAATTGCCACAATCAGCGAAAGCGTTGAAAGGATCTTAAGGAAAAGGAGATAATTTTTATATGTGTTGGTAATAATTCTAATATCATGAATTGATTGTGCCTGATTTTCATATTCAGTAAATGTCAGTTTAAAATTATTCACTTTTGCAGCAAGAGCCTGGCTTTTTATTTTTTCAGCATCTATGTTTGCTATTTCAAAATGCATAAAAATTTTTGGATCTACTACAGCGCTTCTGGGTTTGGCAGGGCGAATTATTTGAAACTGTTTGCAAGCATCTGCTAGCTCGGCAGCTAGACTATCGGAATCTTCATCATTGTTCGCGGGAGATTTTTGCAGGCAAATTGACGAATCGCTTAGCTCCGACGCGGCAATGTTTAGATTTTGAGCATCAAGTCGACCGAAGTTTTCTTCCATGCTTAAGCTAGCCATTTTAGAATCCAAGCCTATCTGAATGAACTGGAGCATTAGTCCCATCGAACCTATAGCTATCCAGATATAGTCGACTTTTTTCCACCCAATATCATCCAGTCGCCTTAGATACGGACGGCTTCCAGAAACGTATAGCCAGCAAAACAAGATATAAAGGCAAAATATGCCTAATATTGCGAAAAGTGTATAACCAATCATCTCGCAAACTAACGAAAAATCCATATCACATCTTTTCCTATAGAAGTAAACGGTCTTTTTCGGTCGCGATATCAATAACTTGAACTCAACAAGTCCTTCGCACTGAAAATACAATCGAGCTGTGCATTTTGACGTGGTTCTCACCGAGCAATAGGCTTGCGGTGGACCTGCCCTGACATGGGGGGCGGGGACGGCTGCCGATCAATTGCTGGCACGATAAGTAGACCTCCTTTGGTACAAAGCAGCTATTGTCGCAGCGCATGGTCAGTTGAGAATGCTAGGTGGTACAGAAATGGTACGGGATAAATGAGATGTTGCTGTAAGCCTTGGTTTTAAAGACTCTTGTCTTTAATCGTCCCCATCCATCATGAGGGCGATGGAAAAACGGCGGGAGAGCGGGGCGGGTGTGGCGGTGGTTACGGGCATGGGGATTCGGATTCGGTGTGGCTGGGAGGTGGGGAGTTTATCAAGATTGGGTTGGTGGGGCTTGGGTGTGTCAGAGGGCAAGCCATTACCGGAACTTGATGCTGAAGTAGGTATAAGCCTATGCCAGGACTAGAGAATAAATACCAGCGTGCACGCAAAAAAATAAATCTTCTTTTTGCCATTTTCCGATCCATCCCACACACAGATGTAGCATATCTATGCAGGAGTAACTATAGGAAGGGCAAGATATCGTAGATGACCACCCAGGTGCATGGGCCGTAGTTCTAGTGGATCGATTAAGCCGCGTATTCCATTTCCTGGCCATGGGTCCATAAAACCAAGATTGAATATTTGAGGGCCCATAGGGGTGTTTTGAAAGGCGGCCGCTGTCAATACCATTGCATGAGAAAGGTTTCCAAATACTAATGGTCGTTCTTGTGCAAGACTTTGCAAGATGAGTTGATTGTTTATCGCGTAAACACCTGCATCTGCGTCATATGCTGCAAGCAATCTGACATCAAATTGTCTCCCATTTTGATCGATCCAGCGTCGTGTCAACGCCTGAGAGATAACGGCTCCTGACAACGCAGGAAGGTTGTTTATGGTTCCGTAAGCCTGAAGAACAATGTCCGGTTGACTTACGTTGTAACCGTAGTAAGCGAATATCATTTGTATAGATGCAGCCCAGCACCACTGAGACATGTATTGATTTGCGTAAGTCTGCTGAAGCCTATTCATTGAAATTCCGACTTCACAAACACCGGAATTGTTGCACCGTTGATATGCAAATATTTTAAGAGGTAGACCGCTGGCTGCAATTGTCAAAAAAGCAAGTAGTTGTCGGCGGTTCATGACTATTCCTTTGGTTCTACGCGCATGGGATAAGGGATGGGGAAATGGTATAGCTGAACACTTTCCACGTTAGATCTTGAGTCGCGCGTACTACAACCTGCTCCATTCTACAAGTTCCATCATTAGAGAAGTGGGTTCGATATACAAGTGCTCTATACAAGCCGAGGGGGTATCCTTGAGGCGACTGAACTGAATTCATCCCCGTAAGTTCGCGTGAGACTACCGTTCCGAGTGGTCGACGAAATGTGTTGAATATTTGTGTTAGTGACTCAAGGCTGTCAAATGTATATCCTTTGCTTTCTGGGTCCATGAGCCTCCATATGTTATCAGTTTGAGAATTATCTACGGTTTGCAGATATTCCAAGGCGATTGGCTCGGCAGATTGAGCCGGCTCAATAAATTTAATAACTTTCTCTTTGATTTCTGGTTGGAAATAAAGAACAAGTATGACAAGCCCAATTGCCCCGCCTGCCCTTAAAAAGTTTTTATGTTCTATTACGAGGCTTCCGGGGATTATTGCTCCAAAGCCACCGGCGGCTAGTGCTAGGGTTGTTGTGAATACTTTAAGTTGAAAATCATTTGGATTCGGGTAGAGGACGGCCATGACAATCATGACGGACAGAAATGCAACTCCAAGTACGCATGCCAATAGAATATTTACATCGAATTTTCCATCTAGGTACCTATGTGCTTCACCGGAATCCCTCATGGTGCATGCCTCTTAGTTATACATGGCTATTGATACCGGTATAGATGGCGCATTGACTCCATGCAAATACCAGTCATCGTCTTTTTTTGGGGGGGTTAAGCGGAAAAGGGGGCAGAGTTATTTTTTGACGGAAGCGTCCGCATAGGAAAATAGATCTGTCCCCATTTTTCGCAGACTAACTCCCGACCTGAAGCGTCAATGGCCTGCTGAACGAACGATTTGAGCCGCTAGTTAGTGGGAGTTCGTGACTGAACGATGGCTGCATGGAGGCACACAACAAAGAGCGGAACCACAAAGAAAACGACTAATGGCCAAGTGTCAGCGATGAACCAAAGATAGGCAGCAACTATAGTTCCCAAAATAACGGCCAGCCAAAACGCAACGCCGAACTCAAATGTACGACCTTTGATGCTCGCTATAACAAGACGCACCAGAACCCACAGGGCGTAGATACCCGCGATAATGACTGCAAGGAGTGGAATCGTTTTCGCTGCCGATGCCGACCCTTCTAAGGTTGCAAGCACGATCTCGGGTACTGACGCGAGCGCCAACAGCAGAACCAAGAACGCGGGCAAGAAAAAGATTACCGCCTCGATCGCGAAAAATTTAGCTGCTAGTTTCATATCGCACCTAATAAGCTTCGAGGTGAGCGCACACTACTGGGTGACGGCAAGCTTCAGCGTAGCAGGGTGCTACCTATTTGCTGTCACCGCGCCCACCGACTGCTTGTGGCCGTTTTCTGTATGTCGTGACCGGCTTATAACGATCCAAAGCGGACGTCAGACTTTCTAACTATGTGGTGGTACTGAGCAGCTCCAGAATGCCGCCTTGCCTGGACCTGCTTCCCTCATTTGCTTGAGTTAGCTAAAAGCGCTTCCGGCTGAAGTGGCTGCAAGGCAGTTGCAGGTTGTGATGGCGCTGGATTTGCGCAACGCGCAAAAGCGAGCAGCAACAGCTCGATAAATCTCATGGCTTCGCCCCGCTAGCGGAGGACGAGACAGTCGCGAAAAGCTACGCTCTGAGCGCGCTCGGTAGCCGGATTCACACTCGATCGGGTGGGATCTCCGAGTATCGCGCCTTGAGATCCAGCGTACTGAGTTTATGGATGGCTGAATGACTCGCCAAGGACGATGATCAGATCGCGGACATCATTTGATTCAGCGGCAAGGCACAATATTTCGGATGATTCTGCCAAATGACTCGCGACCGGCGTTAAAAAACCACCCGTGACGTGAGTCGGACAAATCAAAACTCTAAACGGAGAGCCCATTCGCCCTTTCGTATCTCAAATGATGGCGAGATGGGCTGGTGCCAATTTAATTAGTACTGTTATCACCTATCCGTCAAATTCTGATTTAACGCCCCCCCCCTTTCTCCACCAAGAGCGAATTAGAAACGTTGAGTGAAGGTTATCCGTATATAGTATCGCTTATTTCTAAAGGCACCATAAAGCCGATAACTAATTTCAAATTTTTTTAAGCCAAGTATTATTCCAGCTTCTCGCGATATGTTGATTGCTAACGGCACTAATGAAAATCTCCAATTTGTCTAGTGTCTCGCTCGTGATATTCTAGACTTTGGAATTGGTTTAGAAGGAAGCTGGCATTAGGTCTGATCGCCAATAAAAATTATTATCTAGTAGGTGAGTTACCCTCAAGGTAATGCAGAGCCTATGCAGATCGAACTATACAGCACTACAAAGTCTCGAATACCAGCAGTACATAGAACCCAATTAGACGTTAAGTGACAGTACTTCAAAACCATGGCCTCTGGTGCCTCAATGAGGACCTCCATTGGTTAAATCCGAAGAAAAGCTAAATGGCGATCATTTTTTGCAGTTCGGAGCCTTGATGAGGGCACTAATAACAACCCAGCAAACGAATAAGGCTGTAGTGATCTACAGCCATAACGAAGGGACTAAAAATGGACGATCATTCGATTAGGACCCGCGAGTCGCGGCGCGAGAACGTAGAGCGTTTACCGCGAAAGCTTGAAGCTCGCTACATAGATGAACACCGACACGAGGAGGAAATTCGTCGTTACTACGAAAATCGGCAAGCTAGATTAAATGTCATCTGCACGACACGAACTCCGCACGGACAGATAATCGATTGGATCCCTCGCGAGTCTCAACTGCGCCGAGGTGATCGATTAGCTGAGCCGCCGCCACATTGCCACGAAGCGCATTTGGTCAGTGCTGAGCGACCTGATAGACGCGTGCGCTTCGAACTTGAGAGCCCGAAAGTCGATCGTGGCCCCGAGGGTACAGTGCCTATTCTTCGCAAGAACCTGGAAGCTATACGGTTCAGCCAGCCATTGCGTAAACTCTTGGGAAAATACCCTTATGCGGACGTTGTTTTACCGCACAGTGGCCATCTTTCCCTTTCACCAAGTGTCGATGGACCCCATCGGTACGCGTTTACGGACCAGCGTACAACTTGCTTCGGGGGGGACGGAGTGTTGAGTGCGTTCGATCCATACTGCGAGAACGCCGATGACTTCTCGCTGATGCAAATTGCGATCAGTAACAGCGACACTGGAAGGCTGCAAACGGTTGAAGCAGGTTGGCAGCAGCGTAAAGATAGCTATGGCGACTGGGTGCCACACCTCTTCACTTACTACACAACGAACGGCTACAGTGATGACGATGACAATGTCGGAGGCTACAACCAGGACGTAGATGGTTGGGTGCAGCACGACGGTTCAATACATCCCGGCGCGATATCCAGTCCGAACAGTACGCGTGGCGGCGATCAATATGTAATGCAAATCAAGTATCAGCTATGGCAAGGCAACTGGTGGTTGATGTGCAATGGTCGTTGGCTTGGTTACTATCCGGCTCGTCTCTTCATGGGTAATCGAAGTGTATTTTCTACTCTTGGAGATCATGGCGACCGCATAAGTTTCTACGGCGAGATATACGACTCTAACGAAAGCCCTGGGAAAACTCATAGCGACATGGGAAGCGGCTATTGGCCAGAGTACGGCTGGCAGTGGGCAGCGTACCAACGAAATTTACTCGTCCAGACCGATCGGGGAGGATCGCTCACTGATTATAACGGTATTGCTTGGGCATCTGATCCAGACATGTACGACATTGAAGCTCACATGAGAAGCGGCAGTAGTTGGGGAAGCTACTTCTGGATGGGTGGTCCGGGCGCTGTATAATCCGGCGTACCCTGCACCTCAAATATTGGGAAAAGGGGACAGATTTATTTTTTGACGGAAGCGTCCGCATAGGAAAATAGATTTGTCCCCATTTTTCCTTGTCCCCATTTTTCCTGGGCAGGGTATCTGTCAGCGCGATGGCTGAAAGACCGCCTCTTTTGCTCAAAGCGTAGACCGGGGATGTCTATCGTACCGGAGGTAGTCCATTTCTACGCAACCATCATCCCGCACAAGGAGGTCGCCGGGACGGCTGTCGGTGATTGGCACCTCATAATCGATACTGCTGCCTCAGCACTACCACTGTGTTTTTCGAACAAGGCATCCAGCACGAAGTCCTGCCCCTTTACCATTGCAGCTTTGATTCGAAGAGCAGGGATTACTCTGCTGAGCAAGTGCCTGGGCCTCGTCTAACCTTCAGATACTCATCGACGCCAAAAACCGATCCAGCACGGAAGAGAGGATGCGAGTCATGCTCCTTTTCATGATCGAATTGTGCAGCCGGGCTGTTGTCACGAAAATCAGCATCCTCGCGCTCGTCCTCGCGCTCTTTGGTCATGATGCAATAGCAGGTGTGAGCACCGCTTCCGAGCGCCATTTTGAAGGCGTGCGCTATCTGACGCTACGTAACCTCGAAGTCCATCAGCAACCTTCCTCAGATGCCTATATCGTGGCCGACATTCCGCGCTGGCGAATGATCTACGCAACCTCTGTGGAAAAAGACGGTTGGCTAAGCATAACAGGAGCAGGTTCTCGCCCCTATCCAGACACTTACACGGGCAACCAGGGCGAGGAAGTGGGCATAAAAAATGGCAAATTCGACTTCAAGGAAGATCGGCTTGATCGCGATGATTATTATCCATTAACAGGCTTTGTTTCATCGACAGACCTCGCCACCCTGGACCAGTCGTCACCCTTGCCACTGGATCGGACAAGCCTGGAATACCTGCCAAACACTTGGGAGACATTGGGCGTCAAGGAACGACGATTTGTGCCCAGGACACCCACGGACTACCCCTTCATTTCTGCTCCACTGGTTCTAATAAAGTCTAAAGGGCGCAACTACCGATGCAGCGGCTTCGTCATCCTCAAACCTGACCTGGTAGGCACTTCCGGCCACTGCTTTGACAGCCCGCGTGACGAGGTCTATGTCAAGTTCGCAGATGCAGGCCCCGCCGTGAAAGGGCACATCGTGGGAATGAACTATGACAAATCCGACAAGGGACCGACCCTTCAGGATTGGGCCTTGATCAAACTTGATAGCCTCCCACGCCTTCCTGTTCGTCCACTGAAACTGCCCTCTACGGGCAGTTGGCTAACGAAGGGGCGGGTTGATGTTCTGACGCTGGGGTTCGGTGGGGATTTAATCGATCTCAAAAAAACACTGTACGGCGAGCGGGGAGAGTGGAGTGTTCATGGTGACCAGTGCAGCCTTCCCTTGTCCTTGTTGTATGCCTCGTTCTACAAAGGAAAAACCTCCCTTTCCACAGTGAGTACAACCTCCGACTGCATTTTGATGCAAGGTGATTCCGGAGGCCCGATGCTGATTTGGAACGACGACACTCAGGAGTATGAAGTCATTGGCATCCACTCCTACGGCGAATTTCATTTTTCCGACGTGCGCATGAAATTTGACAAGGAGGCCCGCGCTGCTTACGACAGAACGGTCAAACAGCTCACCAAACAATGGCATGCCTCACCTGGTTTCCCACCGCCTGGTATGTATGCCATCGCACGAAAAGTCGCAGATAACATCGGGTACTACTATGCCGTCTCCGGTAGCGTACTGAATGCGGCGTTCATCGATCTGGTACTCAAGACGGCGGGCCAACACGACGCCACGCAAGATCCTCTTTCGTTCCTGAACAACGACGGTATCGCCCCTCGAAGCCATGCAAACGACCCACCGGCCTACGCGAACCAAACCATCGCGTCCTCGCTGGATAACAATGACATCTACCGCTACCGAAGCAAACTCTACAACCAGGCATATCCTCTAGCGATTCTGGACAAGCAGTATCAACAAAAACAGACGTCAGGGCAGACGCTGGACCTCGCCATGCTGAGTCAAGGCAACATCCCCTTCGCTACCTACGTGTACGTCAAAGCCTTCTGGCCAGCTGTTTTTTTACGTCCGCTCTACTTTCTGGTAGACGAAAGCAGCTTCAAGAAAGACAGCATGATCAAATGGGCAGCGCGCATGAAGTTGCCCAAGGAGAGCATTGACGACATGGCGCAGCACACTGACCGCGCCAGAGTTGTGATTGTCGGAGGCGATGCGTTCTTCATCGAAAAATCCACCGGTCGTATTTTTGATATTGAACGCAATTTCCTCTCCTTCACTGACAACGAACTCCAGTCCATGCGAGTCGGGCGTCGATACCCCTATGATCTCGAAGATCCCTCCAATGATCGCGTCAAGGACCTGCAAAGCGACGTCGCCGAAACGTCCAGCCTTCGCCTGTCAGAATTTGGCGCACCGACACCCCTCAGCGTACCGGGTGGCCATCGAATCGAAATTTCCGTGGTATGGCGCAGCATTCTGGCGGGCCTGAACGACCCCCAACAGAAACCCCTGATCGTTTCAGCAATTGAAAACGCTACCGGTGTGCCCACTGCGATCAACTTGAGCTTCGCTAATGCAGGTGGTGATTTCAGTGATAACACGCAATCGAAGTTGCGCGACATCATGCGCACTTTAGAACCCGATACATCACGCAAGATCATCGTTTACTGCCACCATAGCGAATGCTGGCTCGCTTACAACACGGCACTTCGCCTGATTGCACTAGGCTATAAAGACGTCAACTGGATGCGTGATGGCATTGATGGATGGATCGAGGCGGGTTTACCGCTAATGTCCGTAAAGGCTGCTCAATAGCCAGCTCGGCTGTCCCGACTGGGTTGGTGCTGAATAAGCAACGCCCTACTGCCAATTAGCACTTGGGATTCAGATGTACTGTCATCCACTACTCAAGGATGCTTGGCAGCGTATTGCAGGACGTCGCCAGAAATAGTCGCCAACAGATGAGAGAGAACTGCTCCTGTACCCTATCCCGTCTGAGTGCAAAATGCTGCGGCAGCATCGAAGTACCTGTGGGGAGGATGGTGCTATTCGTCTACCCCAATGTCCGCTATGGGAAGCGGTCATTCGCGACCGGCCACTTTCGACTGTAGATTCAACCGGTCGATGCAACACAACTAAATTCTGTGTAAGCAGAGGGAGTGTTTCATATGCGCATCGTAACAATACTTTTTGCTGCAGGCTGGGCCACATGGACCTCGGCAGGCGAATTCAACGCACCCTGGAAAGATCAATCCGTCCCGCTCATTATCGACCCGTATTACGCGAATAGCATCAACTGGGACAAGCTTGCTACTGAACGGCGTGTCGTTGCGATCATTCACAAAGCGACGATTGGAACCTCTGAGCTTGATCCGCAATACATCAAGCGCAAAGAGGAGGCGTTGAAGCGTGGCTACTTATGGGGGTCCTACCACTGGGGGGTTACCGGAAGCCCTGAAAAGCAGGCAGACTTTTACATCGATACGGTAAAACCCGCTTCCGACGAACTCATCGCCCTCGATCTTGAGGACGCGCTGTCGGAAAAGCTCATGAATGTTGATGAAGCAATACTGTTCATTAAACGTATCAAAGCAAAGACTGGTCGGTACCCGGTACTCTATACAAACCACTCAAGTGCGAAGCTAATCTCCACAAAGTACAAAGATAGTATTTTCGTCAAAACACCTCTCTGGTACGCAAGGTTCAAATCCAATGTCACGGATTTTCCTGTCGGGGTTTGGCCTAGCTACACACTGTGGCAGTTCTCCAGTGAGCAGCTTGTACAGCTTCCCGTTTCAGGTACAAAACCGGACATGGATATCAATATCTTCAACGGCACTAAAGAACAATTGAAAGCGGCGTGGCCGCTCACAAAAGTTGAACCTTGACCGTAATAGAATGGGGGCGATTAGTAAAAAATCGAAAAAATTGGGACCGAAAAATGTAAAAAATGAGCGGAAAAGGGGACACCCATTAGCCGGTCTCTGAATCGCCCCAGGTTTCGTAGACACCTCCATGCCTTAAAATAGCCTGGTGATTTCATTCAAGACCCGATCCTGGGTTTGAGTACTTGGCCTATGGCGATAAGCCACTGCGAAAAAAGCAACTCCTTCGTAGTCGCAGCGAATCGAAAAAGTCATACCTTCACGATAACCAAAGACTGAGATATCGCCTGGTTCAACAAAATATCTCGCTTTTGCAAGAGCCGCTCTGGCGTGCTCCAGACAACCAGTTTGGCTGAGTGAGTGTTGTAACCAACTAGTAGTGACTCGCACGGACGAAGTCTCGCTGTCATCGATAGGTGGCCGAGTGATTTCCTTAGTAGGTGCAGTAATGTTCTCGTTGCTGCTGCAAGCGGTCAGCCCCACTAAAATAACACCAAGTAAAAAATCAAAACGAACTCTCGAATACTTAAATGGATTTCGCATGATGGGGCGTACCTGTGACGATCTGCAATGAGTGAAGTGGCTATTACTAACGTAATAGCGGATTTCTGATTTTTTGCTCTATATGTTCGGTGATTACGACGAGAAGCGGCAGGATAGGCCGTCTACTCATGGGGCTCGATGTTGGGGTCGAGTCCGCTTCTGGCCGAAAGCTGACGCTTGGTGCGTGCGCAAAAAGCGGTATGTCACTACCCTCAACAACAGCACCTGTCAGGCCCGGTTACCATGGCCCAAACTATCCGCCACGCCTAGTCAGATTCGGGCAATCCAGGTGAAGACTTTCTCGTTCACGACAACTGCATTTGCGGTCGACCGGCGAAGTCGGAGGAGGCGTCTTGAAACCATTCCCGCTCAGGCCCGGTGCCTCACTGGACATGTTTCTTCAAGCGTGCCTGCCGCGCCGTGATGCCGTTCCGGCACACCTGACGGACACAGCGATCATTCCGGGCATTCCCAATGCTCGCTACCGACTGGACCACGACCATACACTTTTTATTGAAGATGCGGTTCAGTCCAATAAACGTGAAGGCCAGGCTCTCGCCGAGGCAGGGATTGCCAATAAAACCCTCCCATTGGCACACATGCTGGCAGTTTCCGGTGGCGGCGACGCAGGCGCATTCGCAGCGGGGCTGATTGCCGGATGGACGACCCATGGAAGCCGTCCCGTGTTCAAGGTCGTCACGGGTATTAGCGCCGGTGCCCTGGTCGCCCCGTTTGCTTATCTGGGGTCTGAGTACGATGGCGTGATTCGCTATGTGTCCAACGCCATCGGACCCAAAGACATTTTTCATTCGCGAAACGTACTGACCCGCTTTGCCAGCGACGGTCTGGCGGACAGCAAGCCACTGTCGCGGCTCATTGCAACCTACGTCACGACGGAGATTCTTGCGGCGATCGCCTTGCAATACGCCAAGGGGCGGATTTTGCTGATTGGTACAACCGACCTGGATTCAGGGCGACCCGTCACCTGGAACATGGGCGCTATCGCTGCCAGCCAGGCACCGGGTGCGCTCGACCTGTTTCGCAAGATCATGCTCGCCTCGATGAGCATTCCCGGTGCCGTCTCGCCCGTCATGATCGATGTGGACGTTGACGGCAAACCGTTTCAGGAAATGCACGTGGACGGAGGGGTGATCACTCAAGTGTTTCTCTACCCGCCCAGCACCGTGATGGCGCTGAGCAAAGCCGCCGGAGCCCCTTTGCGACTCGACCGACAGTTCTATGTCATTCGTAATGGAACACTGGAACCGCAATGGTCCGGGACCAAGCGGCGTACCTTGAGCATCGGCGGCCGAGCCATCAGTGCCTTGATCCAGACTCAGGGGATCAGTGACCTGGAGCGAATCTACCGCATGGCGCAGCAGGATGGAGCGGATTTCAACCTTGCCTACATCGGCTCCGACTTTGACTTTGCGCACAGTCGCAAATTCGATGGCGAGTACATGAAGCGCTTGTTCGATTACGCCTTTCAACTCAGCGCCAAGGGCTATCCGTGGCATAAGTCGCCCTACCTGGAAAACCCCAGGCGATGAGGCACCTGCGCAACTACAACGCTTGTAGCAGGTTGCCTGGGATGGTTCCCGAGAACACCGTCTCTACCGGCCCGATGAGCACCACCGGTCCCGCACCGTCCCACTCAACCGTTACGGTTCCGCCATCACATTCCACTTCAACGCAGGGGTCCAGCAGGCCACGGCGAATCCCGTTGACTACGGCACCGCAGCAGCAGGAGCCGGAACCCAGTGGAATGCCACCCCAGCGCTCCCAAATGCGCAGGCGGATGTGCGCCCGGTCGATGATCTGGACGAAATGCACATTCGTTCGGCGGGGAAACAGGGGGTTGGTTTCAATGGTCGGTCCGATGGTTGCCACATCGACAGCCGCCAGGTCCTCCACAAAGTAAGTGCAGTGCGGATTGCCCATACTGCACGCTGCCGGATCACCCGCCAGTGGCAGAACCGCAGTATCCAGTTCTCGCGCCAGGGGTACATCCGACCAACCCAAAAGCGGCGCCCCCATGCTGACGGAAATAGCCCCGGTGGACCTTCGTTCGCAAGTTAAAAGCCCGCGGTTGGTTCGTAACGCAATCGACGTCGTGTTCGACTCGCGCATCAACCTGTCTGCAATCCCCCGCGTCGCGCTGCCACAGACATCCAGTGCAGAACCGTCGGCATTCCAGAACATCAGGTGCGCATCGGCATCGTCGCAATCGAGCACTACTGCAAGTTGATTGAACCCGATGCCCCGGTTGCGATCACCCATTCGCCGAGCGAGTGCGCCTGTTACCGGATTGGCCATCTTTCGTGAGTCGACAATGACGAAGTCATCGCCATTTGCGTGCATTTTGTGAAAAGGCAGTGGCATGGATGAGTCCTGACGATGCGGCATTGGATGAAGGATATTTAACGAGGGGCAGGCTTGATGGGAAGCATTTTTTCAAGTGGGGTGGGACTTGTCTGATAGCGGTTTGCAGAACCGGGGGAGGGGGGATGTTCTGTGTGGTTGCGAGTGATGAATGCCGAGTCGATTCAGTTGCAGCGCCGGGCCGACTTTTGCCCTTCACGGCAGGCTGAAATTGGCCAGGAGCGGCCATGGATTAGTTGCTGAATTCTCTAATGCGCCAAAAACATGTCGTTGTTTCGACCTACTTAATTCCGTGTTTTGTCCGACCCATGCAAACCTAGAACCCCGCCTTTTTAAGTCGGCGGGGTTTATCGCTTAGTACGCTATTCGCATTCAATCCGCCCAAAGCCATCACAGCCTGGATCTCTACAAGTTTGGTGATTAGAAATAATGGCAGTCTCTCCGATGTCCAATTCGGGCATGAAGTGTGCGGCGTGGCGGTGACCTTGCAGAATGCAGAATGCATCCGCAGCGGGTTGACCGCATTCACTGGCCCAGCTCCTGCAAAGATCAAGACGCTTGTTCAGTCCTGCTCCAATATCAATGCGCGGTGTCTCATAAATCGCATGCGATGTCATCACGGGCAGGGTGGTCTGTATTTTTTTATTTCCCGTATTGGTGGTTCCTAATGGTGGCTTCGTATGAGGTAGTTGCGTGTATACATCAAGTTTACTTGGGTAATAAAGGCTAACTTTTTTAAGAACAAACTCCCCTGGATCAATCTGGCTATCAATGCCGCCGGGATATCGGATCACCAGCTTCAGTTTTGAATGATCATAAAACTTGAGCGGTACATCGCCAAAATCAAACGCTTTACCTTCCGAATCGGCAAGGAAGTCTCCTTTCAGCCCGAGTTCTACCTTATTCCCATCGGGCAAGATGATCCTCAGCAGAGTAGGTCCGCCAGGGCTAGTGCGGAAATGCAATTCCAAACGCGTGGCATTGCGTTCGGCCACTTTGGCAGTAGGTGGATTGAGCTCTCCGACCAACGTCACATCCGAAAAGGCTTTACCCTTGACTCGTCGACCATCGGGGACATCGTCGATCGCCGCCTTGCCGGATATCGCCGTGAACGCGGAACCGGGTGTATCTATCCGCATAGTCCTCGGCGCAGCGGCGTTTGGAGACGCTAAGCAGATCGCTGCCAAAAGGAGGATCAGAAATTGAGTGAAAGGATTCCGAGTCATCTTTTCTTCTCCTATAAAGCGTTCAAAGAACGCGACATGGAGTAGCCACCGGATTGTCAGTTTCTGGATCAAGTTCGACACCCTTACAGGTCGCAGGGATATCGTACTGTCGTCATTGTCTACTGCTCGGGAGTTAGTAGCGATTCTTGTAGAGTTGTGTTCGCTGATTTTTTTAAAATTCGTTTTGAATGTTAAGTTTATCAATTAACGATGATTGAATTATATCTATTTGAAGTTTGTAAGATTCTGAAAGGTTACAAACCTGCTAGTCGTACAACTTCCTGCTTACTTCAGAGCGAAGGGGGCTGTGAAAAAGGAGACAAAACGTATTTTCTTTGAAGTAAGTCCGTCCTCTTTGCCGTCTGGCTGACCGTTCGATTCTGGTGGCGGCGGCTCGGGCGAATGTCCGCTCCTGACCATTTCTGTCTGTCACAACCGGTAGAAAAACGACCTACAGCAAACGATCAGGCCATGAGAATGAATCAACCTTTTTCCTGATTTTCAGTGATTTATTTCGGGTATGGCCTTTTGCAATCATCGTGCACTCTCTAGAATCCGCCCAGCACTCCGGCCATGGAGGCGCTATGCCATCAATTAAGGGAGCCATCATGCAAATTGGAAAAATTCTGGGGTTGGCCCTGGTGCTAGGGCTGAGCGGTTGTGCCAGCTTCACCAAGGATGAAGTGGCTCCGGTGAATTTGCCGTCGATGTCGAGCTATTCGAACAAGCCGAATGTGTATGTCGATTTCGATTTCTACCAAGGCGCTCCAAAAAGCGCTTCAGCCGTTGAAGTGCCGCAAGCTCGCGACATGCTCAAGCCTGAACTTCAAAAAGTGCTGAACGATTCCGGGCTCTTTGGTCGCGTCACGCTGGATGAATTCCAGAAGCAGCCTGGCGACTACAACCTGCGCCTGAAGGTTTACAACCACCCGCCGGGGGGTGGTCAGATGGTCATGGCCTTTATCAGCGGGCTCACGATGACCCTCATTCCTGCGATGGCCACTGATCAATACACCATGAGTCTCGAAGCGCTGGACCAGCAAGGGTTGGCAATCAGCAATACCAGTAACCATGACTCGATCAATACCTGGATGGGGATCTGGTTTGTGCCTTTGATGGGTAATACCCCGAAGGCGGCGATCAACGATACCTTCAGCCGCCAGGTCAATGCGTTGCTCAAGCAAATGGTCGAGAGCAAGAGCCTGAAATACTCGGCACTCGATACCGGCGTGTCACGCATCTGAAAAAAAGAGCCGCAATTGCGGCTCTTTTTTTACCCTCATTTCAGGGCTTGTATGAACTGCGGGTCGCTGTACAAGGTTTTCAGCAAATCACGCACCATCGGGTTGTAGGCGTTGGCGGCGTTCGGGATCGCAATGGCTCCGAAAAAACTGCTGTCCCACTGGCGGCTCACGTCCTTGGTTGCGTCGTAAACCACTTCATTGCCCTTGAGCAAAGTGAAGCGGGCAGCGAGCTCGCCAGTACCGGTACCCATGCCTGCAGTCAGCTCATTCTTGACCAGCAATACATCCAGGTGCCGCTGGGCCTGCGGATCCAGCAGGCCTGCGCGGCGCAGTTCTTCGTTGATGGCCTCCTGAATATGCAGAGGGATGCTGCCGCTCGGCGAACTGATCGGATTAGCCCGGACACTCAGCGAGCCCTGGCCAGAGTCCGCCTTCACTTGTGCATTGCTGATCGATTGCAGTGCTGGGGTTTGCTTGAGCTGCTGGACGTTCTCGTAACTGGGTTCATAACGCGTCATGGTTACACCACAACCTTGCAGCAACAGGGCGAGTAGCGGGACGAGCAGGAGGGACTTTTTCACAGCATTTCCTTGCATGAGTGTTAGGGGCGAGATTATTGCAGAAATGGCACTTGGCCATCACTCATGTTTCTTTTTTTGCTGAGAAACGGTGCAAATCTGTTTTGCCTTCTTGAGCCCGGGTGGTCGCTCCTGGCCGATTGCTGCCTGCCGCCGCCCTTGCTCAATGATGGGGTCACTGCGACCGGGACAATTGCGAAGCGACCCACTCAGGCCACGTCAATCACAACCTTGCCCAGGGCGCTACCCTGTTCAACGGCATCGTGGGCCTGTCGGGCCTCATTCAGAGTGAAGTGCCGAGGGTCCACCAGCGGCTTGACCTTGCCTTGTTCGATCAGTCGGGTTGCCTCGGTCAGGATGTCACGATGATGAGCGCGGCCATTGCCGGTCAGCATCGGCAGCAGCACAAAAATGCCGGACAGCGTTGCGCCGCGAAGCGAGCCCGTGGCCAGGTTGTGGGTGCCAAATGCTGCGCAGCTTGCGATATGACCGTAGTGGCGAACAGCAGCAAAGGAATCGTCCAGACTTTGCCCGCCCACGGTGTCGTAGATGACATCGAAACCTTCATCGTTCGTGTATTGCTTCACATACTGCTCGACCGACACATTGCGGTAGTCAATGGCCGTGGCACCGTACCCTTCGACGATAGAACGCTTGTTGTTGGAAACGGTTGCGTAAACATCGGCACCCAAGGCGCGTGCAATCTGCACGGCGATATGGCCGACACCTCCTGCGCCCCCATGCACCAGCACTTTTTGACCGGCCTTGACCTGGGCGCAATCCACCAGACCTTCCCACGCCGTGAGGAAAACCAGAGGAATGGCCGCCGCTTCCCGCAAGCTCAGGTTTTTCGGCTTGAGCGCCAGCAGATCGGTATCGACCGCCACGTACTCGGCCAGGGATCCTTGCAAGCCGCGCACACCACCGACCAGGCCATACACTTCATCGCCCACCGACAGGTGCTTGACGTTGGCGCCGACGGCTTCGACCACGCCGGCCATGTCGGTGCCCAGGACTGCCGGCAGTTCCGGCATGGCATAGGGGGCTTTGCCGGTGCGAATCTTGTAGTCGATAGGGTTCACGCCACTGGCGATGATACGAACCAGCACCTGATTGGCTGCAGGCTCAGGACGCACGATTTGCGCTTCACGAAAGGAGTTGTTCGCGTAGTCGTCGAGCATCAATGCACGGAACGTTGGCTGACTCATCACAGGGCCTCACTGCTATTTGATTGAATAAAGTGCAATATTGGAAGCAAGGGTCTTGATTGTCGATTAGGTACTTTTTCGTCACGTAGGCACTTTTTTGTAACCCAGTTACTTCGGAGTAACCATGAGCTCGTTGATTGTCGAGGAAGGCTGTCCACCCCGGCGCATTCACAAATTGCTGACACCCAAATGGACCTCCATGGTGCTCTACATCCTGCACCATGGCCCGCTTCGCACCGGGCAATTGCAGCGCAGCATGCCCGGAGTGTCGAAGAAAATGCTTACGCAAACCTTGCGCGAGCTGGAGGGCGACGGGCTGGTCCATCGCGAGGTGTTTCAGGTCGTACCGCCCATGGTCGAATATTCGCTGACTGCGCTGGGCGAGCGCTTTGTTCAACCGTTGTTGGCCTTGTACGACTGGGCGGAAGACAACGCCGCCTTGCTGGATGAACTGGAGTTCAATCGGGAACAGGCGAACCAGCAGGAGGCACGCTCGGGCGTCGCGGATGAACCCGACTAAAAACACCTGCGGTGAGTCGACAAGCCCGCGCGGCCAAAACCGCCCCTTCAATTGAAACGGCCATTGCCGCGCAAAGCGCGGCGTTAACCGCAATGATATGAGCCCAAGGAATAGCGCGGATAAATTTGAATTAGACACCCGCCCCGTATAAGTGAAAAGTTACAGGCGTTGCTCCTCACCATTCTCAAAATAACTGACGAACTTCCTGGTTTCGATTGCCTGGATGACTTGATTCACGCTGCTCTCGAATGAGAGTTGCGCCATGTTGTTCGTCTATTTTTCCAATAAGAGAATTTTTCAATGTTTTGTGAAAAGTATGACGCCGTTGTAATCGGGGCCGGATTTTCCGGGCTGTATATGCTCTATCGTCTTCGCCAGGCCGGCCTGTCAACGCAGGTGTACGAGGCCGGCGGTGATGTTGGCGGAGTCTGGTACTGGAACCGTTATCCAGGCGCCAAGTGTGATATCGAAAGTATCTATTACAATTATACGTTTTCCGAAGAGCTATATCGGGAGTGGACCTGGACATCCCGTTATCCGGATCAACCCTCCATTCTTCGTTATATCAATCATGTCGCGGACAAGTTCGATCTGCGCCGCGATATCCAGTTCAATACCCGGGTGCTCAGTGCGCAATGGGATGAAACGCAAGCGCGTTGGCTGATCACGACCGATGACGGTCGCAACGTATCGGCCAAGTACTTCATTTCCGGTATGGGCTGCTTGTCCGCCTCCAATACGCCTGACTTCAAGGGACTGGAGCGCTTCCAGGGGCAGCAGTTCCACACGGGTACCTGGCCGCACGAGCCGGTTGACTTCACTGGGTTGCGAGTCGGCGTGATCGGTACCGGCTCAAGCGGGGTTCAAGCGATCCCGGTGATCGCCGAGCAGGCCGGTCACCTGCATGTGTTCCAGCGCACGCCGCAATACACCACGCCGGCGGTCAACCATGCCTATCACCCCGACTACCTGAATCAGGTACGGGACAATCTTGCCCAGGTGCGGGCGCAGATGCAGCGCTCCACACTTGGATTCCCTCGATCCGTGCCGCAGCACTCGGCGTTGCAGGTGTCAGCGCAGGAACGCGAGGCGACCTATGAAGCCAATTGGCAGCGCGGTGGCTGGATGACGGGCTGTTTCAATGATCTGGTCACCAACCCGGCGGCGAATGAAACGGTCGGCGAGTTCATTCGCGGCAAGATCGGCCAGATCGTTCGTGATCCTGACGTCGCCCGCAAGTTGATGCCCAGCTACTACTACTACGGCGGCAAGCGACCGGTACTGGATACCCACTACTTCGAAACCTACAACCGCGACAACGTCACCCTGGTCGACGTGAAAAGCGCGCCGATCGTTGAAATCACTGAGCGAGGCCTGCGTACCCGTGAACAGGAGTACGAGCTTGACGCGTTGGTGTTTGCCACGGGCTACGACGCCATCACCGGCCCGCTGTTGCGTATCGATATTCGCGGGCGGGGCGGTGTCAGCCTGAAAGAGAAATGGGGCGAGGGCGGCGATATCCAGACCTATCTCGGGCTCGCCACGGCAGGCTTCCCGAATTTCTTCACCATCACCGGGCCGCAAAGCCCCTCGGTGCTGACCAACATGGTGCTGTCGATTGAGCAGCATGTGGACTGGATCTCGGACTGCCTGGCGTTCATGCAGGCCGGTGGTTTCAATGTGGTGGAGGCCTCCAGCCAGGCCGAGCAGGACTGGT
The DNA here is from genome assembly GCF_050280625.1 of Pseudomonas sp. NPDC089569. Classification (NCBI taxonomy): domain Bacteria; kingdom Pseudomonadati; phylum Pseudomonadota; class Gammaproteobacteria; order Pseudomonadales; family Pseudomonadaceae; genus Pseudomonas; species Pseudomonas sp. NPDC089569. Next base: position 37,624 of record NZ_JBNNVQ010000001.1, on the reverse strand, counting down.
CGCGCCGCTGCAAGGCGGTGGCCGACCTGACGCTGATGCCGCGCGTGGAATCCTGGTACACCGGAGCGAACGTGGAGGGCAAGCCGAAGGGCTTCCCGATTTTCGTCGGCGGTGCCAACACCTATCGCGAGATCTGCGACAAGGTGGCCGAAGAGGGTTACGAAGGTTTCACCTTCGCCACCGTCACTGTCGCGACAATGGAGGTTTGAGTCCCATGGCACTCGACCCCAAGGCTCGCTACGTACTGGACCTGATGGCTGCGGCCAACCGGCCGCCGCTGCATACCTTGTCACCGCAGGCGGCGCGGGTTGCGCTGGACCTGAGCGCGCTGGCCGGGCCCGCGCACACCGTGGCCCGCGTGGAGGCACGCAACATTCCCGGCGCCAGCGCAGACCTGCCGGCCCGTTTCTACATCCCGGACGTCGAGGGACCGCTGGGCGTGCTGGTGTATTTCCATGGCGGTGGCTGGGTGGTGGGCGACCTCGATGCCGTTGATGTGCCTTGTCGGCACCTGGCCAATCGAGCCCGTTGCCTGGTGGTTTCGGTGGACTACCGTCTTGCGCCTGAGCATCGATTTCCTTGCGCAGTGCAGGACGCCTATGCCGCGGTGCGCTGGGTGCACGGGCAGGCCGCCAACTTGAATGTCGACCCGACGCGCATCGCAGTGGGCGGCGACAGCGCCGGCGGCAACCTGGCGGCCGTGGTGGCGCTGATGGCGCGCGAGCGCGGTGAATTTTCCCTGTGTCACCAACTGCTGTTCTACCCGGTGACCGACCATGACTTCGACACCGGCTCCTATCGGGACAACGCCGAAGGCTACTTCCTGAGCCGCGAAACGATGATGTGGTTCTGGGACCAGTACGCCGATCCGCAGCAGCGTTGTCACCCCCATGCCTCGCCGTTGCGCGCAGAAAATCTCACCGGCTTGCCGCCTGCATTGGTGATCACGGCGCAGTACGACCCGCTTCGTGACGAAGGCGAAGCCTATGCCAGGCGTCTTGCGGCGGCCGGAGTGCCGGTGACGCTCAGCCGTTACGACGGAATGATCCACGGTTTTTGCTGGATGCCTGGCGTGCTCGAACAGGGCGGTCGTGCCCTGGACGAAGCGGCGCAAGCCCTGGCGGCGGCCTTCTACCCATAGCGCTGGCTGAATCATTCAACAGGAGAAACCCATATGAGACTTGACGGTAAGGTGGCCATTGTCACCGGTGGCGCCAGTGGCATCGGCGAGGCGACTGTCCGACGGTTCGTCGCCGAAGGCGCGCGCGTGGTGGTGGCCGACAGGACGGAGCAAGGCGCGGCGCTGGTCGAAGAACTCAACGGGGCAGGGCATCAATGCCTGTTTCAGCGAGTCGACGTGACGCAGGAAGCGGACATGCGCGCCTTGATCGAGGCGACGGTAAAGTCATTCGCGCAGCTGGACATCATGGTCGCCAACGCCGGTATCGGCGACCTGTCGGTGCCTTCCGAGAAGGTCACTTTGGAAAACTGGCGACGGATGATCGACATCAACCTGACAGGGGTGTTCCTGAGCAACCAGTACGCGATTGCCCGGATGCTGGAGCAGGGCACAGGCGGTGCGCTGGTCAACACGGCCTCGATCATGGGCTTTATCGGTCGCCCCGGCGTAGCGGCCTATAACGCGGCGAAGGGCGGTGTGGTCAACCTGACTCGTGCGCTGGGCGTGGAGTACGCGGCCCGGGGGATCCGGGTGAATGCCGTGTGTCCCGGTTTCGTTGAAACGCCGTTGCTTGCCGCCGCCCCCGAGGCCCAGCGCAACGCGCTCGCCAGCCTGCACCCTGTGGGGCGTCTGGCGCAGCCGCAGGAGGTGGCCAACGCCATTCTGTTTCTTGCCAGTGACGAAGCTTCCTTCGTGGTCGGTGCCAATCTGCTGGTGGATGGTGGATACACCGCGCAATAAGCCTTGTCAGCGGTCAGCGAAAAGCATCGCCTCGTGAGTCGAGACCCGACTTTCGTTGTCGCTGCGCGTCCCTTCAGGACCGTGCGCATCCTGCAATGCGCCAATCATCGCCAATGCACTGGGCTTGGGTTCCCATTGGCCTCGAATGGCACTGCAGATGCGCAAGGGCGGTATCAGGTCGAAACCGGACAACGGCGCGAAATGTGCCCGAAAATAATCGGTTTGCATGAACGAGCTGTCCACCAGGCCGATCGCGTTGGTGCTCTTCACGATTTGGCAGGCCAGGGAAAAGTTCTCGACCCTGTGCAACCAGTCGGAGCGTTCGACGCCGTAGATGGCGGCCAGGCGGTGGGTGGCGGATTCGTGCCAGATGGACAATGGCAGCACCATGTCGAAGGAGGCGATGTCGCTGTCGCTCAGGGTCGACAGCCCGAGCAGTGGGTGTTCCTGCCTGACGAACGCGCTACCGGTCAGGGTGGTGATGTGCTCGCACTGGAACTGCGCGTGGCTCGACAGCGCTGCCTCGAAACCGATGGCGAGGTCGATGTCGCCCCGTTCGAGCAGTTCCATGCCTTTGTCGGTGGCGCCCGCCTGGATGTGCAGCTTGATGCGCGGATGGCGCTTGAGCAGAAGGTCGATCGGGGCGGCCAGCAACCATTCGAGCATGGCCGGGTAGACGCCGATACGCAGGTTACCTTCATAGCGCGACACCGGCCGGGTGTTGCCGAACAGCTCGGCAGTGTCCGCGAGCAGCCGTGCCGCGCGTTCGAGGAAGACGCTGCCTTGCTCGGTGGGGATCGCCCCCCGGGAGGTGCGCTGGAACAGCGGGAAGCCGATCTGTCGCTCCAGGTCGGCGACGCTCTTGGTGACGGCAGACTGTGTAACGCCGATGACATCCGCTGCCTTGGAGAAGGAGCGAAACTTGCCGACCGCTACGGCATGTTTCAGACGTGGATCCATGAAGTCCCCTGGCTCTGCGAATTCTTGAGCGAGCGATTATATCAATCTTCGCGGTGGCGACCTGTTGCTGACACCACTCGGTTCATTCCCCTCGTGAATCGGACGCGTCTGCTGGCAGGCACTGCGTCCGCGTCGATCGTCAGCACACAGACATCCTGCCCGGTACGGGTCGCGCCTGGCCTCACTCACGGCCTGGGAATGCCGGCTCGCGTTTTTCGAAGAACGCCGTCAGACCTTCGTCCATGGTCGGAAGGTCAAGTAGTTCGCTCTGGCGTTGCGCCTCGTACTCCAACTGCTCATGCAGGTCATTGCGTTGCGCCGCGGCGAACGCCGCACGGGCTTCGATCACGCCATGGGCTGGCAGGCGAGCCAGCTTCTGCGCCAGGCGCATGGCCTCATCCTGCAGTGAAGCGTCATCGACACACGCGTGGATCAATCCCCACTGGGCGGCTTTTTCCGCAGACAGGCGCTCGTCCATAAGGGTCAGCGCCAGGGCCCGACTGCTGCCAATGCGGCGCTGCAGGAACCAGCTGGCACCGAGGTCTGGCACCAGCCCGAGTTTTGGCGTGAATGGCAGGTAGAAGTAGGCCGAGCGTGCCGCGACGATAAGGTCGCCACTCAGCGCCAGGCCTACGGCGCCCCCGACGACCGGGCCGTTGAGGGCGACCACCACCGGTACGGGCAGTTGTTGCATTTCGGCGATCATCCGATTGCCGCGGCTGCGCATCCCTTCAGCGACAACCTGGCCGCGGCTACCGTCCGATGAGCTGATCGAGCTCTGGCTCAGATCGGCGCCGGAGCTGAACAATCGTCCATTGGCGGTCAATACCAGCGCCCGCACGGTTTTGTCATTGGAAACCCTCGCCAGGGCGTCGCGTATCTCGGCCCCCAGGACAGGGCTGAGCGCATTGAGCGTGTGTGGCTCGTTCAGGGTGATGACGGCGACAGCCCCTTCACGGCTGTAGAGAATCGACTGGTAGTCCATGGGCGTGTCCGCTTTTTGTTATTGAATGAGTTCAGACGAAGGCGCCCAGCGATCTATCCAGCGCTGCGCGGCAGTCAGCCACGATGCGTTCGACCAGCTCGGCGCAAGTGGGCAGATCATCGATCAGGCCGATGACCTGGCTGGCGCAGATCAGCCCGGCGTCAGTCTCGCCGGAAAGCATTGCGGCGCGGCCGCGGTTACCCGATAGCAAGTCTTTGAGGTCTTCGTAAGTAGCTCCGCCGGGACGCCTTTCGAGGTCGACAATTTCCTGGGAGATTGCATTGGTGAAGAAGCGCGCAGTGTGCTTGAGTGTGCGCTTGATCAGCGTGGTTTCCCGTTCGGAAGCCAAGAGCAGGCGCTGCTTCACGTTCTCGTGGATCGCCGACTCCTTACTCAGCATGAAGCGCGTGCCCATGTTCACCCCGTCGGCGCCCAGCACCAGCGCGGCGGCCAGAGCGCGACCATCGGCAATGCCGCCGGAAGCGATCACCGGCACCTTCACCGAGCGCAGTACGGCAGGCAGCAGGACCAGTAGCGCAATGTCGTCTTCACCGGGATGGCCGGCGGCCTCGAAACCATCGATGGAAATAACATCGGCCCCGTAACGCTCCGCTGACAATGCATGGCGCACTGACGTGCATTTATGGATGACCTTGATGCCATGCTCCTTCAGCCGGCCGATCACCGGGGCCGGGTTGTTACCGGCGGTTTCAACAACCTGCACGTCGCTGTCGATGATCGCATCGACCCAGCCACTGTAGTCCATGCCCTTGACTGCGACGGACAGGGTCAGGTTGACGCCGAACGGTTTGTCGGTGAGCTCGCGAGTACGGGCGATTTCGGCGCGCAAGTCATCCGGGGTAGGCAACGTGCGCGCGGTCACCATGCCGAAGGCGCCGGCATTGGAAACCGCAGCGGCCAATTCGGCGCGACCTACCCACTGCATGCCACCTTCGACTATGGGGTACTGAACGCCCAGCAATTCGGTGATTCGGGTCTTCATCATGAGTCTCTGTCGGAAGTGGTTGCCGAAGGCCCGGCCTGACCATCAGGTGGCAAATATGTACGGACAGAGCAAGCGTGCCGACAGCCACTGCGTTAGCCGCCACCTGAGTCAGGTGGGTAGAAATCGGTGTGGAAGAAGAGGGGGAAAAGGGGACGGAATTATTTTATTTGCTCTGATTTAGTCAGTTCGACTTTCACCAGGCACCCAGCCCAACGATTCGAATCATGAGCTGTAGACGAACATTATTCGCCCGGCGAATCAGGCTCGTGACTATTGACGATTTCACAAGCCACTTCCATTACGCGAACCTGATGACGAACCAAGTTAATCATCGTCAGAGGGTTTGAATATGAAAGGTAAAGATATCCTGGCCTCCGCCACGCTCGCCGCTTCACTTGTAACCTCCGCAGGCGCAATGGCAGGTGACGTCGTTTCCTTGAAGTTCAGCGATGGCCGCCCAGACGCCGTCGGTGTGAATCAGGTGAACGCAGCGCTGAAAGAAATCGGCGTGCACGTCGTGACGGTAGACGCGCCGAAATCTGCCACTCCGATTCTGGCTGCCTCCTATGAGCGAGCGCTGACCGAAGAGGAAAAGCGAAGCTTGATCAAGGACTTTGGACTCAGCATTGCGCAGTTGCTCGACTACGTAAAAATGGCCGGTCGGAAACCGGCTGTAGCTGATGGAGGCGTGTACACCGAGGAAACAGGAACCGGCCCCTATCCCAAGGTGTACGACATGAAGGCCCTGGACAAGCCGACTCATAGGTCTGTACTTGAGAAGTACGCCCGCATGCACGTCAACTCCGCCGACGATGGCACCGACGTCGATGAAGTCATGACGGCCGTTTCCGGTGGCCCTTTCCGCTGGGCGTTCACCATGAAGGATGGCTCGACCGTTCGCTTCCAGATTGAAAGGCTGAACCTGGGTGACAAAGCGGTTCGTGTCAGCTACCACGGCTTGGGCATGCACGCAGGCATCATGGACCCTGAACAGGGCCTGATCGTAGCTTACGGCCATGGCCCGAAAGCGTTCACCATGCGCTATGAGGCTGATGTACCTCACGCGAATCTGCTGGGCACAAATCCCTGGATGGATTTCAAAGGCGAAATGCCTCAGGTACTGGACAAAGCTCAGTAACCGTCCAAGACATGCAGATAACAGATCAGTAGGAGCCGCCTGGGCCCTTATTGGGTAGAGGAGACCCTATGATTCCTTTCCAATTGAAGCATCTGGATCACGTCGTCTTGCGTGTTCAAGACATGGATCGCAGCCTGGCCTTCTACACCGAGACGCTCGGTTGCGAAGTGAAAAAGCGTCGTCATGACTTGGGCATGATCCACTTGCGTGCGGGAACCTCGATGATCGACCTGGTGGATGTTGCCGGCCCCCTGGGGCAACAAGCCGGAGGCCCCGCAGATCCACAGCATCGTAACGTTGACCATTTCTGCCTGCGGATCACACCGTTTAACGAGGCAGACATTCTTTCCCACTTGCACAGCCAAGGCGTACGAGCCGACAAGGCGTTGAAGCGATATGGTGCAGAGGGTGATGGCCCGTCGATCTACTGCTTTGACCCCGACGGTAACCAGGTGGAGCTCAAAGGGCCGCCTGAAGCATGAATCAGTGAGCCACGTCCGTCCCTGCATCAACCACGATTGGCGGGTAGGCTTCGACAAAGCACTGTCGAAGCCACCCCAGGGCAGGGTCACCCGCTTTCCTCGCATGCCAGGCTTGCTGGTAGGCGATTTTTGGCAACGCCAAGGGCGGTTCAAAGCATCGAAGGGTCGCAAACCGCTCCATGCCTCCAAGCGCTTTCTCGGCAATCGTGAGTATGAGATCAGTGCCTTCGATCAATTCCACTGCTGCAGTCCAATGAGGAAGGGCGAGCACAATATGTCTGCGCAGTCCCATGGCGCTGAGTGTCCTTTCGATCTCATCGTTTGCATCTGGCCGTAATGCCAACATCACATGCGGTCGATGCAACCACTCCTCAAGCGACAGCATCCCATCCGCCGGCAAGGCAGATTGATCCGCCACACTGACGAACCGATCAGGGAATAGATCTTCAACCAGGATGTCTACCGCTGGTTCTGGAAATATCCCCAATGCCAGATCCAATTCACCATCGACCAGTTGGGCCTGCATCGTCTCTCGGCTGGCCTGGCTCACAGCCAGTTCGATGCCAGGTGCTTGCGCCCTGACCCTGCGAACAACCGATGGGAACACAGTTTTCGCGGCGTAATCGGACAGTGATAAGCGGAGCCTGGCTCTCGCTGTTGCAGGATCAAAGTCAGCTTCGGCGAGCAGGCTGTTGAGCCCCATCAACGACGACTCCAAGGGGCCCATAAGGCTTTGCGCTTTAGCGGTCAGCGCCATATAGCCATCACGTCGAATAAGCAGCTTATCGTTGAAGTGAACACGCAGTTGGGCCAGCGAGTGACTGACTGCCGGCTGACTTTTATGCAGTCGCACCGCCGCTCGGGTTACGTGTCGCTCTGTCAGCAGTGCGTGCAAGGTCAACAGCAGGTTCAGGTCAATTCGACGAAGCTCATCCATAGTGCTTTCCATTAAGGCGTGGTAGCTGGCTCGGGTCTGATCCGTAACGCCGAACCCTTGAGGTACATCTGCGACAGTGGTCCAAGGCCATCGAAGGAAGCGATGGGGCGGGGAGCAGGGAGCGCTTGCAGAGTATTGGCCACACGATATCGAGAATAGCCGAATGGGACCATCGGGCTGGAGTATGGACGGCGGTCTTCGGATAGATCAGGTGGGAGAGCCGAAAGGGGCTGGCTATGTGGGACAACAATCAAACCAATGTCGAGCCTTGGTCTACCTGACCTTTGTCTCGGCTGTTGGACTCTTGAACGCCACGCCGATGTTGACCGGTGCCTTGTTTGAGCCTGCTTGAACCACAAACAGTCCGAAGAGAATGATCAGCACTCCTGTGACTCGAACCAGATTGATTGGCTTGGCAGTCAGGCCGAGCAGGCCAAAGTGATCGAAAAGCATTGCTGCGATGACCTGCCCGACCATCACGAACAGGATGTAGTTCGAAGCACCGAGCCTTGGAGGGAGGAAGGTAGCCATCGCGACATAGAAGGCCCCGCTGAATCCACCGATCCAAAGCCACCAGGGCCCCTGCAACGCGCCGACGATGTTCGGCTGTGGGACGCGAAGAACGGTAATGGTCGCTATCAGCACAACCGAGCTGACGATCAGTGAGGTTAGCGCCGCCCAGAGTGGATGCCCAAGCTCACGACCCAAGGCGCCATTGCTGGAAGCCTGGAGAGGAATCAGGGCGCCGGCTAATAGAGCCAAGCCCATTGGAACACTGGCGAGAATCGATATTTTCCCAAACATGACCGTAACCTCGGGTGTCTCGGTGTCGATGGGGAAAGACTGATTCATTCTTGATTTGAATGGAAATTACATATTCATACATTGAAAATTCGCAACATGAATAATGCTGTCAGGGGCGGGTTGGTGTCATTGAATAAGGAATGCGTTATGTAGAGATGCAGTGGTGAGGCCGGTGCCACAGGTCGAAAGCAATATGTCTGGTTTGTTCGAGGTTTCACTGCCTGGAGGACGTGACAGCACGCTTCTTAAACACCGTTGCAGCGCGCATGTTTAAACGCCCGCAGACTTACTTCCCGAAAGCTACAAATCCTTGCGTCGCTGCCTACGGGTACGCCAGAATCCGCCGGCTTGTGCGCCTTGGACCCCGTCGGTAACTTGATTCGCGTCACTGATTGTCAGTGATCGGGTTTAGTCGCCCGGGGTATCACGAAGCGTATTTGCCTCCATACAGTCAGGTCATTTCATGCCTGCACTTCATGGTAGTTGTGCGCAGGGCGCCTTCGGGCGCGCCGGTTTCGTGACTCCCCCGGTCGACTAACCTGCGTACAGCTGCCACCACTCGTTTAGTCGCGAGTCGATGACAGCTCCACTTTTATGGAGCACGAATTATGTTCAAGGTCACACCCAACCCGCCTGACCCCGCATCCCCCTACGAACCCGACTCGAAAAAACTCAACGAAGCCGCCGAACGTGCCCTCGATTTTCATTTCCCCTCGACGGCCGACATCAAGGCCACGCCCCACACCCCCAGCACGCTGTTTTCCGTAAACCCGGAGGCCACGACCGAGAGCCTGATGGTGTATCTGGTCGAGACACTGGCCTCGGTGGACGTGATGGTCCATCAGTTGGTGGATCATCTGGACGGTGGGTCGCGCAATGCGTTGTTGGGCATTTCCAACAGTGTGATGCTGGCGGAGATCACGGCCAATCGTGTGCTGGATCAGATCGATCCGCCACAATAGGTAAAAGAGCAGGGCGGCATTGCGCCGCCCTTGTGGGTTGGATCATTGAGACTGTCCCGGTTTCGCTGCCTTGATCATTTGCCGGGACTTCGATGAATCCCATTCCTTTATTTCGTGGGTGATATTTTACAGATGCTATTCAACACTCGGTCTTTCACGCTGTGCTCGGGGCTAAAGCTGTTGGTCGTGCTGTGCGCGACAAGCCTGTTCGGCTGTTCACGCAGCGACGAGGCAGGGCAATGCAATGCCGCGCCGCAAGCGCCCTTGCGGCAGGTCGTCATCATCGGTATCGACGGCCTGCGTGCCGACGCGGTCAGCCCGGCATTGACCCCGTTCCTGTTCCAGTTGGCTGAGTCTCATGGGGTGGCTTGGGGGAAAGTGGATGTCAGCAACGGTCGAACGCAACAGACTTATTCCGCACCCGGCTGGATCAGTGTGCTGACCGCAAGTTGGGCGAGCGCACATGGCATTGTTGATAACAACAGCAAAGGTCCAGTCAAGGTCGAAACCGTGTTTGAGCGCCTTCATGACGCCAAGGCCGATAGTCGCAGCGTTCTGATGACCTCCTGGCGGCCGCTGTATGACCTGGTCCAGGGGCGTTTGCGGGCTTTGCCGCAGATACACCATGCAGCGTATTTGCGTCAGGACGATGCAGCGGTCGAGCAGGAAGTATTGACCACCTGGCGAGCATGCCAGCCAGATCTGGCCTTCATTCATTTGGATGCTGTCGATGACGCGGGCCATGACGCTGCTTTCGACCCGTCTGATCCGCGCTACGCTGGCGCCGTGCGAGAAACAGACTCGCGCATTCGTCGTCTTTGGGAAAAGGCCTTCGGGGCACCCTCGGCCGATGGTGCAACGCCTCAGCGTCTGGTCATTTTTGCAAGCGATCATGGCGGTGTCGGCAATCGTCACGGCCGCTATTCAGATGCCGAGCGCTGGGCGCCGCTGCTGGCAATTTCGCCGCCCGGTTACCCTGCGGTGAACATCGGCAGCCTGGTTGATATCGGTCAGGCTTCGCTGGACTTCGTGACCGAAAAGCGGGACACCCATTAGCCGGTCTCAAATCAAGGCTGATGGGTGTCGCTTTTGTTCTTCGGGATACCTTCCAGCCATTCACACGTTCGGTCTGTACCGTGGGCCAGATGAGGTCTTAGTCAACCATCATCTCGTTCAGTGTCTGCTCAAGAATGCTGACCGTGCGCTCGATATTGTGCAGTTTTTCGAGGCCGAACAGACCGATGCGGAAGGTCTGGAAGTCGGCCGGCTCGTCGCACTGCAACGGCACTCCGGCGGCGATCTGCAGGCCGTGGTCGGCAAATTTCCTGCCGTTCTTGATGTCGGCATCATCGGTGTAGCTCACCACGACGCCAGGGGCCTGAAAGCCGGCTGCGGCCACGCTTTTGATCCCTTTGCCGGTCAGCATGGCGCGCACCCGATCGCCCAGAGCCTGTTGGTCTTCGCGGATCTTGTCGAAACCGTAGGCTTGCGTCTCCTTCATCACTTCGTTGAACCGCGCGAGGGAATCGCTGGGCATGGTCGCGTGGTAGGCATGTCCGCCCTGTTCGTAGGCCTGCATGATCTGCAGCCACTTTTTCAGGTCGCAGGCGAAGCTGCTGCTTTGCGTCTGCTCGATGCGTTCCAGGGCCAGGGAACTGAGCATCACCAGGGCGCAGCAAGGGGAGGCGCTCCAGCCTTTCTGCGGTGCGCTGATCAGCAGGTCGACAGCGCATTTGTGCATATCAACCCAAATCGTGCCCGAGGCGATGCAGTCCAGCACGAACAGGCCACCCACCGCATGCACGGCGTCGCCGACGGCCCGCAGGTAGTCGTCGGGCAGGATAATCCCTGATGAGGTTTCAACGTGTGGGGCGAAGACAATCTGCGGCTTCTGCGCCTTGATGGCGGCCAGTACTTCCTCCAGAGGGGCTGGGGCGTAGGCAGCCTGGCGACCGGTGTCGACCGGTCGGGCCTTGAGCACCGTAGTGGCCGCCGGGATGTTGCCCATCTCAAGGATCTGGCTCCAGCGATAACTGAACCAACCGTTGCGTATCACCAGGCATTGCCGGTCGGTGGCAAACTGCCGCGCCACCGCTTCCATGCCGAACGTACCGCTGCCCGGGACCACCGCGACGGCCTGGGCGTTGTAGACCTGTTTCAGGGTCATGGAAATGTTCTTCATCACACCTTGAAACGACTGCGACATGTGGTTGAGCGAGCGGTCGGTGTAGACCACTGAGTACTCGACCAGCCCCTCAGGATCGATACCGGGATATAGCTTCGACATAGTGTGACTCCTTTGGCAGAGATGTCAGTGGTATCGACCCTGCACCAAGCCTTGGTAAATGACAAGATTGCTCGGGATTGAATGGCGACTTCTTTCGGGTGGCTGGCATCACCTGTGGGCGATGATCGAAAGCCTGATGGTCCATCAATGGGTGGATCACCTGGACGGTGGGTCGCGCAATGCGTTGTTGGGCATTTCCAACAGCGTGATGCTGGCGGAGATCACGGCCAATCGGGTGCTGGATCAGATCGATCCGCCGGAATAGGTGATGCACAAGGGCGGCATGGCGCCGCCCTTGTGCATCACACCGATGAAAAGCGCTTTCGATAATCACTCGGACCCACCCCAAGACGCCGCATGAAGGCTCTCCTGAACCCGTCCGTGTTGGCATAGCCGACCAAGTCGGCCAGGCGTTTGAGCGATACGTCCGAGTCTTCGATCAGCCGTCTGGCCGCATCGATGCGCGCCAGTTCCACGAATTCGGCCGGGGTCGAACCGGCCTCGGTCTTGAAGGTACGGGCGAAGTTGCGCTCGCTCATGCCAGCGCGGGCGGCCAGGACAGGTACGCTCAAGTCGGCCTTGAGGTGCTCTACAACGTAGTCCTGTACCTCTCGGATTACGCTGCGTTCGGCGGTCTGTGCCGCCAATTGTGCGCTGAACTGCGATTGCCCACCGGGTCGCTTGAAGAACATCACCATCTCGCGGGCAACGCTGAGCGCAAGTTCCCGGCCGTGGTCTTCTTCGACCAGTGCCAATGCCAGGTCCATGCCGGCGGTCACGCCCGCCGAGGTGTAGATGTTGCCATCCTTGATAAAGATGCTGTCCTGATCGACGTGGGTTTGCGGATGCTCCTTGGCCAGTTTGGCGCTGGAATTCCAGTGAGTGGTCACGCGACGACCGTCCAGCAGGCCGGCGGCGGCCAGCAGAAAGGCACCGCTGCAGACCGAGCCGATGCGACGCACCGTTTTCGCCTGCCGGCACAGCCAATCCTGCAGCGCCGGGTCATGGGCAATTTCGTCGATGTGCGGGCTGCCGGCCACGAGCAGGGTGTCGATCTTTCCCTTGTAGGTTTCGAAGGTTTCGTCGATGCCCAGCCGCAGGCCGCTGGAGCCCTTGATCATGCCCTTGCTGGTACCGATGACTTCGACCCGATAGGCGCGTGGATTGCCCAGTTGTTTGGCTGCTTCGGCAAAGACGTCGGCCGGTCCGACGACGTCCAGCAGCTGCACACGGGGGAATGCCAGGAGGGTAATGCGCATGATGTCTGTCCTCGTCGAGCAATTGGCTGAATAGGTCGTTTCAAGACTATTTCAGCCAACGATTGTTTGGCTGAAAATAGCTCCAACAGCAAATTCAGTCAAACGGGAGACCGCCATGAACACTGCACTTACCCACGCCGTCGCTGCTGCTCAACCAGCAACCGCCAGCACGACGTCAATCAGGAACCTGCCCATCAATTTGTTCGGTTCAGTCATGGGGTTGGCCGGCCTGGGACTGGCCTGGCGCTTGAGTGCTCAGTACTTCGGCGTTGGCGGCATGTTGGGTGAAGCCATCGGCGCGCTGGCCGGCCTGGTGTTTGTGTTGCTGACATTGGGCTACCTGACCAAATGGGTAAAACACCCGGAGGCGGTAAAAGCAGAATTCAACCATCCGGTCGCGAGCAATTTTTTCGGTACCGTGACCATCGCATTGCTGTTGCTCTCCGCCGTCGCGGCGCCCCACAGCGAATGGCTTGGACAGGCGCTCTGGATAATTGGCAGCGCATTGACGGTTTGGCTGGCAGGCGTGGTGGTTTCCCGTCTGTTGTCGGGCGACCAGGCGTCGCTGAACGCCGTACCGGCCTGGCTGATTCCAGGTGTCGCCACCCTCGACATCGCGGTGACCGGAGCGCACATGCCGATGATCTGGGCGCCGGAGTTCAACCTGTTTGCTCTGGCCGTGGGAGCGGTGCTGGCGCTGGTGTTCTTCACCCGGATCTTTTCGCGACTGGTGCATGAGGCACCCCTGGCCAAAGGCATGGTGCCCTCGCTGATGGTCCTGATTGCACCCTTTGAAGTGGGCTTCCTGGCTTACACCAATGTGTTCGGCGAGATCGACCGGTTTGCCAGTGTGTTGTTTTACTTCGGCCTGTTCCTGTTCGTGGTGTTGAGCTTCAAGGTGTTCCGTCGCGATGTGCCTTTTGCCCCTTCGTGGTGGGCCATCAGCTTTCCCATCGCGGCCCTGAGCAATGCGGCACTCAAATATGCGCACGCCCAGAACAACACTCTGCTGATGGTCATCGCTGCTGTGATTCTGCTGTTCCTCACCGTGGCACTGACCGTGCTGCTGGTGAAAACACTGATCAGCCTGTTCAGCGGCAAACTGCTGGCCAACTGACTTTTTACCTCCCTTTGGCGAGCCTTCATCGGCTCGCTTTTTTTTGCCTGAACAGGTGCTATCCAATGACTTACAACACATCGTGGTTACTGCTGATCGTTGCCGGATTCCTGGAGATTTTCTTCGCGATCGGCTTGAAATCTGCAAACGGTTTGGAACGGCCCTGGCTGCTGCTCGGCACGGTCGTGGTGTTGGCCGGCAGCCTGGGCTTGCTGACGATGGCGTTGCGGGTGCTGCCCGTCGGCACCGCCTATGCCGTCTGGACCGGGATCGGCGCCGCCGGCACCGCCATCGTCGGGATGTACTGGATGGGGGACAGCGTATCGTTATGGAAGATTGTGTGGATTGGCTTGATCCTGGTGAGTGTCGCCGGGCTGCGTTGGGCAACCTGAGCAACCCTCTGGTTGGAACCTCGACCCGCCTGAAAAGCGAAAGGAGAAGGGCGGCATTGCGCCGCCCTCGAAAAACACTGAACTACGAAACGCCCGCTGAACGATTCAGCCAATCTGTTGCATCGGCCGGTTGAGACCTCAGCCGACCCCAGCCAGCCTTCACTGGCAAAGAGCGGCCAGAAGTGGACGCTCGGAAACTCAACCGCGCACCAGGTAGGCCCCCGAAGGAACCCGATATCGCAGCTTCTTGCATTTTCCGGATGCAGGTTGATGCCCTGGCGGACGATCTGGAAACCAGATTCGGCATTTACCCGGAGGTGGCATATGGCCGCGGGGAATTTCAAGCTCAGCGTACGCTCGCTCTGGCTGGGCATTCACCATTTGCACGTTTCCTTCGGCCCCGGGTCGGCCAGCCGTCGGTACATCCGAAAACCGATCTGCCCCTGAGCTGGCGAAGTTGCCAGCGTCACGCCCAGTGTCCGCAGAGGATGGCTGAACAACCGCCATCTGCGCTTCGCGGCGCCTTTGGGTCTGTTCTTCCAGCCCCTTCTGCACGGCAACCTGGTCCGCTTTGCCAATGGGAGGGGTACCCGAGGATTGGGCCTGCTGCGCCGCCTGGATCAATTGGAAGTTACGGTTGCGCAACTGGACGTTGCGACCAACCTTCATGTTCGAACGCGTCGCCAGGGTTTCAGCCTGCTGGTACTGCCCCTGCTGAAGACGCAACACACCGAGGTAATGCAGTGTCGCGGGATTGTTCGGCTGGATATGCAGGGCACGCTCCAGAGTGGCAGCGGCCTGGTCCAACTGGCCATTTTCATACTGCCGTGAGGCGGTTTCGATCAGTGTGGTTGACGCGCTATTACTTCGCGCGGGCGCACTTCGCTCGGCAGCAATCGGGCAAATCGACGCAACGCTGCAGAAAACCAGGATGAGGCCCGGCAGAAAACTCTTGGCTGGCATCGGGGGAGCGTACTCGACAGGACTCGGACGGCTCTGCCGAAGAGCAGACCACAGCGCTGCTCGGCAGGCCGCTATTGACCTGGCCAATACCCTGAAGTTCCTGCTGCAACGGTGACTATTTAAGCCATGGTTGCCTAGAACTTTTCCCTGTTTATCGGTCTATGTGGATAGCACATCCGCCAGGTAAGCATGCTCCCACAGGCTTCTCACAGCCAGACCGCCACACATCCAATTGTCCATCAGAGGTTGCCTTCGCTCATGAATTTCCATGTCCCACGGATGCTGCTCGTCGGTCTGTTCGCGTTCGCGGCAGTGAGCTCGGCATCAGCCACACAGATGAAAACCTCAACCCCTGTTTTTGCCTCTGAAGTCACAGCCGTTCAAGCACCTGTCCGAGCTGCCGACAACCCTTGGCCGACCCTGGCCAGTATGACCGGCAAGCCGCCAGGGCCGTTGCTCGCGCATGACGATCGATACTGGCATGACGGCCGTTGGCACGATCGTAGAGACGATTGGCGCCGGGATGAATGGCGCAGAGAGAATTGGCGTAGAGAGCAAGCCCGCCGAGAGGCTGAACGTCGTGATTGGGAGCGCCACCGGGATTGGGCCATGCGGCACCGATACGAGGACGATCACGGTCACTATCGTCGCTAGTGCGAAACCATGGAATGACCTGCGCAGGGGACTTGCAAGTTCTCTGCTGGGGTAAGTCTTTGGTGGTCACCCTGGCGAAAGTTCCCGCTCAATTCGCGGCCTGTCTGAGAGCTATGTGGGGTGTCAGGTTTGCAGCGTTATCGTTGACGACCATCGCGAGCTTGCTCGCTCCTACAGAGAGTATCTGGGTTGGATGTGGCCACTGCGGCAGGTTCGCTGCCGAAGTGGCCCGTTGGCTATTTCACTTCAGGTCGAACCGATCCAGATTCATGACTTTGGTCCATGCCGCCACAAAGTCCTTCACCAGTTTTTCCTGCCCGCCAGCGCTGGCATACACCTCGGCCAGTGCCCGCAGTTGCGAGTTGGAACCGAACACCAGGTCCACGCGGGTGGCGGTCCATTTCTGTTGGCCGGATTTGCGGTCGCGCCCGGTGAATTCTTCAGCGGCCTCGGACACGGGTTTCCATTCCACGCCCATGTCCAGAAGGTTGGTGAAGAAGTCGTTGGTCAGCGCGCCCTTGCGGGTGGTGAACACGCCGTGGGCGGTTTGGCCGACGTTGGTGTCGAGCACGCGCAGGCCGCCGATCAGCGCGGTCATTTGCGGTGCGGTGAGGGTCAGCAGTTGTGCCTTGTCGACCAGCAGTTGTTCGGCCGATACGGTGTAGCGGGTCTTGAGGTAGTTGCGGAAGCCGTCGGCAATCGGTTCCAGGAAGCCGAACGAATCGACGTCGGTCTGCTCTTGCGAAGCATCCATGCGTCCTGGCGAGAACGGCACCGTGACGGTGTGGCCGGCGTTTTTCGCCGCCTGTTCGACACCGGCGCAGCCGCCGAGGACGATCAGGTCCGCCAGGGAGATTTTCTTGCCACCGGCATTGAACTCTTTCTGGATGGCTTCGAGTTTGCCCAGCACGTTGCCCAGTTGATCGGGCTGGTTGGCTTTCCAGGATTTTTGCGGTTCCAGACGCAGGCGACCACCGTTGGCGCCGCCGCGTTTGTCCGAGCCGCGGAAGGTGGAGGCCGCAGCCCAGGCCGTTGACACCAGCTGCGACACCGTCAGGCCCGAGGCCAGCAGTTTGCCCTTGAGCGCGGCGACGTCACTGTCGTTGACCAGGGCGTGGTCGACTTTCGGGATCGGGTCTTGCCACAGCAGCACTTCGTTGGGCATTTCCGGGCCGAGGTAGCGCGACAGCGGCCCCATGTCGCGGTGGATCAGTTTGTACCAGGCACGGGCGAAGGCGTCGGCCAGTTGATCCGGGTTTTGCAGGAAGCGCCGGGAAATCGGCTCGTAGATCGGGTCGAAGCGCAGCGCCAGGTCCGTGGTGAGCATGGTCGGGTTACGACGCTTGGACGGGTCGTGGGCATCGGGAATGATCCCAGCCCCGGCGTTGTTTTTCGGTATCCACTGGTTTGCACCCGCCGGGCTCTTGCTCAGTTCCCATTCGAAACCGAAGACGTTCTCCAGGAAGTTGTTGCTCCACTTGGTCGGCGTCGTGGTCCAGGTCACTTCCAGGCCGCTGGTGATGGTGTCGGCGCCTTTACCGGTGCCGAACTTGTTGCGCCAGCCCAGGCCTTGTTCCTCCAGGCCGGCGGCCTCGGGCTCCGGCCCGACATTGTCCGCAGGCCCGGCGCCGTGGGTCTTGCCGAAGGCGTGGCCACCGGCGATCAGGGCGACGGTTTCTTCATCGTTCATGGCCATGCGGCCGAAGGTTTCGCGAATGTCGATGCCGGCGGCGACCGGGTCGGGAACGCCTTCCGGGCCTTCGGGGTTCACATAGATGAGGCCCATTTGCACGGCGGCCAGCGGGTTTTCCAGATTGCGGCCCTGGCTGGTGCGGCTGTCCTCGTTTTTGCCGGGCTCGGCCGACAGGGGAACGTCGCCGGGCGCCTGTACGGCTTTTTGCGCCTTGTCGTAACGCACGTCACCGCCCAGCCATTTGTTTTCCGAGCCCCAGTAGACATCTTCATCCGGCTCCCAGACGTCCGGGCGACCACCGGAGAAACCGAAAGTCTTGAAGCCCATGGACTCCAGCGCGACGTTGCCGGTGAGCACGATCAGGTCGGCCCAGGAAATGTTGTCGCCATATTTTTGCTTGATTGGCCACAGCAGCCGGCGTGCCTTGTCCAGGCTGACGTTGTCGGGCCAGCTATTGAGCGGTGCGAAACGTTGCTGGCCGGAGCCGGCGCCGCCGCGCCCGTCACCGGTGCGATAGGTGCCGGCAGCGTGCCAGGCCATGCGCACGAACAGTGGACCATAGTGGCCGAAGTCCGCAGGCCACCAGTCTTGCGAGTCGGTCATCAGCGCCGTCAGGTCGCGCTTGAGCGCGGCGAAGTCCAGCTTCTTGAACGCTTCTGCATACTTGAAGCCCGCCTCGGTGGGGGAGGACAGGGACGAGTGCTGATGCAGAATTCTCAGATTCAGTTGATTCGGCCACCAGTCGCGGTTCGTCGTGCCACCGCCGGCGGCGTGGTTGAAGGGGCATTTCGATTCATTTGCCATGTGAGAGCTACCTTTGGTCGAGTTCATTCAGCGGTTCGGCCCGGTGCGGGCTCGGGACAACGGTGAGTGAGATCCATGACACAGGCTGCGGGACCCGCTTGTGATCAAACGATCGCGGCGGTCGCGTGGGTATTCTTGACAGTGGCAGGCGAATTGCCAGCACGAGGACTCACGGTTTGCCCAGTCAGTTTCCGACTCATTCTTATCTCCTTCTCAGGTCTGAGCCGGCCAGAAAGCGCCGGCGCCTGATAAGGCTAGACCCCTATCGGGAAGTCGGCTAATAGCGTCAGTGTTTGTTGTCGATAGGCGAAATCTTTCAGCGCGATGCAGGGAATTGCGGCGGCCTGCGGGCTATGTGCCACAATGGTTATCGACATTGGATCCGCGTTCGTTCGTTGTTGTTGTTGTTGTTGTAGGAGCCAGGCTTGCCGGCGAAGGCGATTTCAAAGACGCCACACGACATCAGGACGCTTTCGCCGGCGAGCCTGGCTCCTACCGGCGAAATTGGTATTGAGTGTTACCACAGGATTATCAGGCGAACTCTATGGATGGCCTTGGATTTCGGCACGAGCAGGAAAGCTTTATCGCCCGGCAGGTGCGCACGGACCGTTTGCACCAGCTGTTTCGTCAATCGGTCACGGCGGTTTTCGGCAGCTTTCTGGCGCTGATCATGCTGTGCTGGCTGTGCTGGGAGCGCTTCGATCACGACGTCGTCGGCTGGTGGGTGACGCTGCTGACGGCCTCGACCCTGCTGCGCATCATGATGTTCGTGATCTATTTCCGCAGCCCGGCAGAGGCGCGCACCCCGCAGCGCTGGGAGCGCATCTACCTGGTCACCCTGGCGCTGTCCGCCGGGATCTGGGGTGGCGGGGCGCTGGCGGTGATGCCGGCTGACGATCTGTTGGCCCAGGCGCTGGTCATGCTGTTCACCGTGGGCATGTCGGTCAGCGCGGTGTCCTGCTACTCGGCCTATCGCTACATGACCGTGGTGTCGATCGCGCTGGTGCTGTTGCCCTGTACCTTCTGGCTGCTGTTTCAGCCATCCTCCCTGCAGGTCGGCATGGCGGTGGCGGTCCTGGTGTTCGCCTCCTTTGTGTGCAGCGCCACGCGCAAGCTTTCCGATGCCCTGGAGACAGGCTTTCGCCTGACCCGCGAGATGGAGCTGGCGCACAGTATTTCCACCCGCGCCGCGCAAACCGATGAACTGACCGGCCTGAAAAACCGCCGGGCGTTCTTCGAACATGCGCAAAGGCTGTACAACCATTGCCAGAACTATCAACTGCCGTTGTGCGCGGTGATGCTGGACATGGACCACTTCAAACACATCAACGACACCTACGGGCATCAGGTGGGCGACCAGGTGCTGCGGCAAATGGGCATTGTCATCTGCCGGTCATTTCGCGACACCGACGTTTACGGTCGGCTGGGCGGCGAGGAGTTCGCCGTCCTGCTGCCGGACACGTCCCTTGAAACGGCGCAGAACATCGCCGAACAGCTGGTCCACTCCATCCCCGGGCTGATGACCGGTCCCGTGCACTGCATCACCGCCAGCGTTGGCGTCGCCTCCATGGACGCCAGTGACAAGGACCTGCACAGCCTGATGAGCAACGCCGACAAGGCGCTGTACCGGGCCAAGGCCCGGGGGCGTAATCAGGTGGTGGTTTCCGAGTAAATCATCCGGCGCCTGCGCTTGATCGATCAGGCACCTGCCAGCGCTACGATGGCGCGTGCCGCGACATCGGTGCCTCGGGTTGCCTGCATGCCCTGGCTGAACGCCTTGAGCCGCTGTTTCATCGCCTGATCGCCCAGCAACTGTTCCAGCGCCGCCGGCAACGCCGCCAGCGGCTCGGCAAAGCGTGGCAGATAACGGCCGACGCCCACTTCCTCGGCGCGGGCGGCGTTGTCGTGGCCGTCCCAGCAGTAGGGAATGATCAACGACGGCAATCCGAAGTACAGCGCCTCGCAGAAACTGTTGTTGCCGCCGTGATGGATGAACAGATCGCATTCCTTGAGCACCGCAGGCTGGGCAAACCAGCTGTCCAGGTACACGTTGTCCGGGACGGTGGTGTACGTGTCGCGATAGGCGCCGACGTTGATCAGGAAGCGGTAGGGCAGGTGTTCGATGGTGCCGATCAGGCGCTTGATCATGTCGGTGTCGGCGGCGCCGAGGCTGCCGAAGCTGACGTAGATCAGCGGTGCATCGTTGTGCCGCGGGAAGTCGGGAACGATGTAGGGCGCCTCGCGGCGTACGCAGCCATCGAGGTAGACATAGCGCTGCGGGTCCAGTGGCTGGCTGCGTTCATAGCGCACCGGGGTCGGCGACAGCAGCAAGTTGAGCCACGGCGAATCGATGAGGAACTGGCCGGGCGGGCAGGGCGCCGTGCCGTTGTTGGCCAGAAACTGCGAGAAGCGTTCATGGGCCGGTGCGACGGCTTTCAGATAGTGCTCGCAAAAACGGTCGCGGGCCCGGGCGTCATCGGCCAGGCATCCGGACAGGTAAGGCGGCACGGCGGCGTCCGGCAGTTCGGTTTCCGCACAGGACACCATCCGCACCCAAGGGCAGCCGGCATTGGCGATGGCCGGGAACATGACCACGTTGTCCAGGACGATGACATCCGGTTTCAGGCGCCCGAGCAACTGCTGCAACGGTTTTTCCGCTTCGATGGCGGTGTCGATGATGGCGTCCCAGGCGGGTACGACATAGCTGTCGATCTGCGCAAGCGGTGTCTGGTCAAAATACGGGATGTTGCGCTCGATGAAGCGCTCCCAGTAATGCTGGTGTTCGGCGGCCGACAGGGGATGGGGCTGCGCAATCGGGTATTCATCGAAACCGTATTCGGCAAACAGGCCCTGAAAGTGCTCATGGCAGATGAAAACGGGCCGGGCGCCCTGTTCACGCAATGCCTGGGCGATACCGATGCAGTTCAGGGCCGCGCCGAAACTGGCTTCCGGAAACAGGGCGATCAGTTTGTTTGTGTGCATGGCGATGCCGAATCCAAGGCGGGAAAGCCCCGCCGTTCCTGAAGATGATTGGATGCTGTCTTATTTTTAAAAAAAAATCATCATGTTTTTGAGAGGAGTCAGCGACGCCCGAGCGGCTGGCTCAGCGGGATGCCACGGTTGGCGGTTTGCGGGCGCTGAGCCGCGCTCAGGCGCAGGTGCAGGCGCAACAGGTCGGCGGCGATGTCCATCTGCCCGCGCTCGATCTGGGCAATGATTTGCAGGTGCTCGCGCAAGGCTTCCTGCAAGCGGTGCACGCTGACCGACGGCAGCAGGTTCGGCAGGCGCCGCAGGCTCTGGTGTTGCAGCAGGGCATCGCCGATGAAGCGGTTGCCGCAACTCTGCGCCAGCAGTTCGTGGAAGCTGATGTCCAGCTCGCGGAACTGCTGGATATCGAAGTTTTCCACCCGGCTTGAAAGCAGGGTTTGCATGGCGCTGCGCAGCAGTGCCAGACGTTGCGGGTCGGCGTTGAATTGCGGGCTGAGCAGCGCTTCCGGTTCCAGGATCAAGCGGAACTTGAGGCTTTCCTCCAGCGCTGCAAGGCTGTTGAGCGACGGCCGAAACAGCCAGGACTGGCCCGGGCCGCGTTCGATGGCCTGGTTTTCGCTCAGTTGCTGCAAGGCCTTCTGTGCCGCCGGCCGGCCGATGTCGTAGCGGCGCATCAGCTCGCTGATGCTGATGCTGTCGCCCAGGCGTCCGGCCATGCGGTCGCGCAGCACCGAGGTGGCCAGTTCTTCTTCTTCGGCTTGTGGCAGGGCGGCGTTGAAGGCGTGGTCGGCGGGCGCGGCGATCAGGCGATAACCCTTGCCGGCTTCGTGGCTGAGCAGGTTTTCCTCGAGCAGCACATTGAGTGCGCCCCGAATCAGCGTGCGCGAGACCTGGAACGTCCGCGCCAGCGCCTGTTCGGCGACCGGGTCGCCCGCTGTCAGGCCGGACTCCCGGGTGTGCTCCAGGATTCGCCGGGCGAGTTCCAGGTGGTTGGTGCGCGGTTTTTTCTCGGCTGTTGTACTCAAGCGTCTTGTCTCGGTTCGGTCGCTTTGGGTTCTGGCGCTCATCTTATGCCATGCGCTGGCGAATCGTCAGGCGCAAAAAAACCGTTGACATAATTTTTTACTGGTCCTAATTTCTAAAAAAAAACACATGTAGTCGTTTCTCGTTTTGCCGTACTGCCTTCGAAAAAACAATAAACAATCGTCGGGTGAGTATCATGAGAAAGCTGAAAGACGTGCTGTGCGTGGGGTTGGCTGTTTCCCTGGCGATTGCCGCACAGGCAGCAAGCGCGAAAGACATGGTGATTTCCATCTGGGACGGCTACATGGCCCCCGATGCGCTGGACAAGTTCACCGCGGCCAGTGGCGTCAGCGTCGACAAGGCCCTGCACGCGACCAACGAAGAAATCATGGGCAAGCTGATGGCGTCCGGTGGTGAAGGCTACGATGTGGTCTTCGTTTCCTCACCGTTCGCCGAGGTCCTGCACAAGCAGGGTCTTCTGGCCGACATCGATCCGGTCAAGGTGCCCAACCTCAAAAACCTCTACCCCGAAGCCACTCGCCTGGCCTACGACCCCGGCAACCATTTCTCGGTGCCTTACACCTGGGGCACGACGGGCATCTGCTATCGCACCGACAAGGTGACACCGGCACCGCAAAGCTGGAACGAATTGCTCAACCCCAGCGATGCCCTCAAAGGCAAGGTCACGATGCTGGCCACCGACCGCTGGATGCTGGGTGCCGGTTTCCTTGCCAAAGGCTGGTCGGTCAATGACAGCGACCCGGCGCAAATCGCAGCGGTACGCGACCAGCTGATCGCCACCAAGAAACGCATCCTGGCGTTCGACGACACCACCTTCTATTCCAAGCTGGCCTCCGGCGAATCGCTGATGGCGCATGCCTGGGATGGCTGGTGCAACTACGGCACCCAGGCCAACGCGGCGATCAAATTTGTCGTGCCCAAGGAAGGCTCCGACCTGTGGGTAGACACCATGGTCGTGCTCAAGAGCTCCAGGCATCAGGACGAGGCGTTCAAGTTCGTCAACTTCATGCTGGCCAAGGAGAACCACGTCTGGGTCACTGAAAACATCCTCTACAAAGTGCCGAACGAAGCCGCAATGGCTGGCGTTTCCCCCGACCTGCTCAAGCAATACCCCAACCTGACCATCGCTCCGGCTGAACTGGTGAAGATGGAGCAGTTGCGCGACCTGGGCGGCACCACGCAAAAAGCCTACACCCGCGCTGTCACCGAGATCATGGCTGCACAGAACTGATCGCACACCACCGAGGCATGCCTGGCATGCCTCGCCACGCTGGCAAGCCGCCTCAGTCCTGAGGCGGGAGGATACGGTTAATGAGTGCTTTGCATGCTGACAGGCGTCTGTCGGCCTGGCTTCTTGCGCCCGGCTTCGGCTGGCTGCTGACTTTTCTGGTGATGCCCTGTGTGCTGGTGCTGGTCTACAGCTTCGTCGAGCGCGGTGCCTATGGCGGTATCGATTGGTTGTTCACCTGGGAAAACTACCAGCGTGCATTCGATCCGCTGTACCTGGGCATCCTGCTCAAGTCGGCCAGGATTGCCGGGCTGGCGACGGTCTTCGCCGTACTGATCGGCTACCCCGCAGCCTATGCGATTGCCCGGGCGCCACGGCGCCGGCAGGCGGTGTTTCTGTTCCTGGTGATGCTGCCGTTCTGGAGCAATTACCTGATCCGTACCTACGCCTGGATCGTCCTGCTCAATCGCGAGGGCCTGATCAACCGCCTGCTGCAACTGTTGGGCTACAGCGGTGACCCGGTCAACCTGCTCTACACCGAAGCGTCGGTGGTGCTGGGGCTGGTCTACAACTACATCCCGTTCGTGGTCCTGGCGATTTTCTCGTCGCTGTCGCGCATCAACAACGAACTCTGGGACGCCTCGCGGGACCTGGGCGCTTCGGGCTGGATGACCTTTCGCCGGATCATCCTGCCGCTGAGCGTGCCGGGGGTGGCGGCCGGTGCGGTGTTTGTCTTCGTGCTGAGCATCGGCAACTTCATCACCGCCGACCTGTTGGGCGGCAAGCAGGTGCAGATGGTCGGCAACCTGATCTACGCGCAATTCCTGACCGCGCGGGACTGGCCGTTCGGCGCGGCGCTGAGTTTCTTCCTGATCGCGATCATGCTGGTTCTGCTGTTCATTCAGGCATTGCTTGCCCGTCGTGCAGAAGGGGGCCGTCCATGAGCCAGCCACGTTCTGCCGGCGGCACTGTACTGAATGCGCACCTGGGCCTGGTGTATGCCTTCCTCTATGTGCCGATCCTGGTATTGATCCTCCTGTCGTTCAACAAGTCGGGCCTGCCGACCGCCTGGGGCGGGATGTCGCTCAAGTGGTACGCGGCGCTGGCGCATAACTCGGCGGTCCTGTCGGCGGCCCTCAACACACTGATCGTGGCGTTGTCGGCCACCTTCATTGCCTGCGTGCTGGGCACACTCCTGGCACTGGGCATCGAGATGCGCCGCAAGGGCGATGAAAAAGGGCAGGTGGTCGACACCTTGCTGATGGCGCCGATGATCATTCCCGACATCGTGCTGGCGATTGCGCTCCTGAGCTTTTTCAACCTGCTCAAGGTGGGCCTGGGCCTGCACTCGATCATCATCAGCCACGCGGTATTCAACATTGCATTCGTCTGCGCCGTGGTGCGCACACGGCTCAAGCATTTCGACTACGCGATTCTCGAAGCCTCGATCGACCTCGGCGCGAGCTGGTTCACCACGTTTCGCCGGGTGCTGTTGCCGGCGATTTTCCCAGGTGTGCTGGCCGGTGGCTTGCTGGCGTTCACCCTCTCGGTGGACGAATTCATCATCGCCTTTTTCAACTCAGGCTCCGGCCAGGCTTCCACCACCTTGCCGATGCAGATCTACGCCATGATCCGTTTTGGCGTCACCCCGGAAATCAACGCCCTGGCGACGCTGGTGATGCTGGTCAGCATCACCGCGCTGCTGGCTTCGCAGCGTCTCAACAAGGCACCTCGCACCCATGAATAACTCATCTGCGGTACTGATCCTGGACAAGGTCAGCAAGTCTTATGGCAATGGTCTGGCGGTCGATGAGGTGTCGCTCAACATCCGCGAAAACGAATTCTTCGCCCTGCTCGGGCCGTCCGGCTGCGGCAAGACCACGCTGCTGCGCATGCTCGCAGGCTTCGAGACGCCCAGCGCCGGTTGCATCTATCTGGACGGCAAGGACATCTCGCCGCTGCCGGCCAACAAGCGGCCGTTGAACCTGATGTTCCAGTCCTATGCGCTGTTTCCCAACATGACCGTGCGCAAGAACATTGCCTACGGGCTGGAGATGGAGCGCTTGCCCGACATGGAAATCCGTCGCCGGGTCGATGAGGTGCTCCACACCGCGCAACTCGCCGCGCTGGCCGACCGCAAGCCCGATCAGCTCTCCGGCGGTCAGCGCCAGCGGGTCGCCCTGGCGCGGGCACTGGTCAAGCGTCCGCGGGTGCTGCTGCTCGATGAGCCGCTGGGCGCGCTGGATAAAAAGCTGCGGGAAAAAATGCAGCTGGAACTCAAGCGCCTGCAACTGGAAAGCGGCATCACCTTCATCATCGTCACCCACGACCAGGAAGAAGCGCTGGTCATGTCCGACCGCATGGCGGTGCTCGACGGCGGCAAGGTCTGTCAGTGCGGCAGCCCGAGCGAACTCTACGAAAACCCCAACAGCCGGTTTGTCGCCAACTTCATCGGCGTCAGCAATCTGCTGGAGGGTGTGCGTTCAGGCGAGCGCTCGGTGCGGGTCAACGGCCAGGAACTGACCGTCGACACCGACGCACCGCTGGTTCCCGGGCAGTCGGTGGCCCTGGTCGTACGCCCCGAACGCCTGCAGGTTCTGGGCGGGCAGGGCAACGATTGCATCAATCAGGTCGAGGGACGGATCGTCGAGATCGCCTACCACGGCCTCGACACCAACCTGCATGTGCAGACCCCGCTGTGCGACAAGCCCTTGATCGTGCGGGTGCCGTCGTCGCAGTGCGAATTCGCTGATTTCTCCATTGGCAAGACCATCCGGCTGGGCTGGCAACCGCGCCACGCCCGGGTATTGACGCGCTGAACAATAAAAAGACCAGGCAGGAGCAACTCGATGAAACAGAAAGTGATCGCCTTCTTCCCGGAAGCCGCCTACGGCCCGGCATTGAACTCAGTCGGTATCGCCCAGGCGTGTGAAGCGCTGGGACACAAAGCGGTGTTTCTGACGGACCCCGGCATGAGCGGCGTGTATGCCGGCTACGGGTTCGAAGAGCACGTGGTCAATATGTCGGCGCCGATGCCGGCAGAGGAAATGGCCCGTTACTGGGTCGACTTCATCAACGGCCACATTCCCAACTTTCGCAAGTCGCCACTCGATCAGATCGATAACTATGTGAAGGAATGCTGGGCCGCCATCGTCGAGACCGCCAAGTGGGCGCAGAAGGATTTGCCGGCCGTGCTGGACAAGGTCAAGCCCGACATGGTCTGCGTGGACAACGTGATCCTGTTTCCGGCGATCAAGCAGTATGGCAAGCCATGGGTGCGGATCATCTCCTGCTCGGAGAACGAAATCGAAGACCCGGATATCCCGCCGCACCTGTCGGGCATGAGCATCGACGACAAGGCCGGCCATGCACAGTTTCGCCAGCGCTTCGAAGAGGTGGTCGGGCCGATTCACGAGGACTTCAACCAGTTCCTGCAAGCCCACGGCGAGCAGCCTTACCCGCTGGGTACGTTCTTCGAAGCCTCGCCTTACATGAACCTGTTGTTGTACCCGGATGCGGTCAAGTTCGAGCGCCGCCATCCATTGCCGGCCGAGCGCTTTCACTACCTGCAAGGCTGTGTGCGCCACGATACCCATTACGACATTCCGGCTTTCGCTGCCCACAACGACAAACCCTTGTTGTACATCAGCTTCGGCAGCCTGGGCTCCGGCGATGTCGAGCTGCTCAAGCGCCTGATAGCCGCTATCGGCAAGTTGCCGTACCGGGCCCTGTTCAATGTCGGCGAGCACGTCGACAAGTACCAGGATTTGCCCGAAAACGTGCAGATTTCCAACTGGTTCCCGCAGCCCTCGGTGATTGCCCAGGTCGATGCGGTGATTCACCACGGCGGCAACAACAGCTTCACCGAATGCCTGTTCTTCGGCAAACCGGCCATCGTCATGTCCTACGTTTGGGACGGCCACGACAACGCCATGCGCGCCGAAGAAAGCGGCCACGGTTTCAAGCTCGACCGCTATGACTGGAGCGAGGCGCAACTGGCAGAAAAACTGTCGGCATGCCTGGGCGATCAAGCGATGCAACAACGCCTGCAGCGCACCAGCGCGCAGATGCAATCACGCAAGGGCCCGGCAGACGCGGCCGCCATCCTCGACAAGGTGCTCAACGATGCCTGATCAATCCACCACGGCGGGTTTCACGCCGTACCTCGAAGACGTCAGCCATCGCACCGACCTGGTGGACTGGGGCGTGCAGAGCGACGCCGTCGAAGGTGTCTCGCAGTCCAGCGGGCGTTTGCTGTTCAAGGGGCCGAACAACAGCCCGGAAAGCGGTTTGTGGGTGTGCACGCCGGGGCGCTGGCGGCTGTCGATCCCCCGCGATGAGCTGTGCCATTTCCTGGCCGGCGATGCCACGTACCGTCATGACAATGGCGAAGTGATCGAAATTCGCGCCAATACCCTGGTGCTGTTCCCGGCCGGCTGGAGCGGTGAATGCCACGTGCGGCAAACCCTGCGCAACGTTTACATGCTGGCTTGAAGCTTATTTTTACTGGAGAAGAACAATGACAACCCCGTTTCTGTATGACCCGCTGAACATCACTGAAGTCAAGGATTGGGGCGTGATCCCGACCATGCTCGAAGGCCAGTCCCGTGTCTCTGGCGTGGTGCTGCACAAGGGCCCTGATGGCCAGTCCGAATGCGGCATGTGGATCTGCACGCCGGGCAAATGGTTCTGTCACGTCACCAGCGACGAGTTCTGCCACTTCCTCGAAGGCCGCTGCACCTATGTGCATGAGTCCGGCGAAGTGATCGAGATCAAGCCCGACACGGCCGCTTTCTTCCGCAAGGACTGGAAGGGCGTGTGCACCGTCCACGAGACCGTGAAAAAGGTCTACATGATCCGGTGATCGCCATGACAGAGGCTCTTGCGTCACTGCCGGCCCGCGAAGCCCGGCGCGCGGCATTTCTGGCGCGTGCCGGGCATGCCGCCGCGTCGCTGGTTGCGTTGCCGGCGGATGCGTCGACCCGGCGCTATTTTCGCCTGGACGGCGCCGGTCTGTTGCTGATGGATTCGCCGCCGCACAGCGAGCCGATCGGCCCTTTCGTGCGGGTGGCCCGGCAATTGCGGCAGCTGGGTTTGTCGGCGCCGGCCCTGTTCGAGGTCGACGAGGAGGCCGGCCTTGCGTTGATCGAGGATTTCGGCCACGACACCTACACCCGGTTGCTGGCCGCCGGGCATCCGGAGGGTGAGTTGTATCGCCTGGCGATCGATGCTCTGGTGACCCTGCACCGCGCGGCGCCGGACGCCGGGCAAGGTGTCTACGATGCCCTGCAACTGAGTGACGAATATGCTCTGTTCATCGACTGGTACGCGCCACTGCTGATTGGCCAGGAGGCTGCGCTGGCACTGCGTGAGTCGTATCTGGCGCTGTTTGCAGAGGTCTGTGCCGATGTCGCGCAGCGACGCGAAACCCTGGTGCTGCGTGATTTTCACGTCGACAACCTGATGCTGTTGCAGGGGCGTGAAGGCGTCGCTGCCTGCGGGTTGCTGGACTTTCAGGACGCGCTGGTGGGTGCTGCGGCGTATGACGTGATGTCGCTGCTCGAAGACGCCCGGCGTGACGTCTCCGAAGCCCGGCGCGTGGCACTGCTGCTGCACTACTTGAAGCAGCGTCCGGAACTGGACGCACCGCGCTTTCTCGAGGACTACCGACGGCTGGCCGCCCAGCGTCACGCCAAGGTGCTGGGCATCTTCGTGCGCCTGGCCGGGCGCGATGGCAAGCACGGTTATCTGGCCCACCTGCCGCGCACCCTGGGGCTGTTTGTCCAGGCGCTGGAGGCCCAGGCCCTGGGGCCGCTTCGCGATTGGCTGGACCGCCATATGCCGGCATGGCGTGAGCCATTGCCACCGGCAACCCTGCAGGCATTGCGCCAAACCCCTTATCGACTGGTTCAAGGATCATCCCATGACCTTCACCCCTGACACTGCCTTATGTTTCCTCAACGCCACGTACCTGCCAATCGACACCGCACGGGTGCGTACGGTGCTGGACCCGGCAACCCTGCAACCGGTGGGACAGGTCGGGGTGTGCGATGAAGCCGACGTACAGGCCGCCATCGAAGCGGCGACCGCCGCGCAAAAACAGTGGCGACTGGTCGACGCGAAAAGCCGCGCGGCCTGCCTGCATCGGCTGGCCAACGCCATCGAGCAGAACGATGTCTGCAACCGTGAAGTCGCGCGCTTGATGACCCTGGAAATGGGCAAGCCGTTTCCCGAGGCCATGGGCGAACTGGCAAACGCCGCGCCGATCTTTCGCTACTACGCGGAAATGGCCCGGGACGATGCGGGCAAGGTGGCCGGCACCACGCAAATCGGCTCTTTCCAACATGTACGCCATGAGCCCTATGGCGTCAGCGTGCACATCATGCCGTTCAACTTTCCGATTCTGCTGATGTGCTGGACGGTCGCCGCATCCCTGGCGGCGGGTAATGCCTGCATCGTCAAACCGGCAGAAGCCACGACGCTGTGCACCCTCAAATTCATGGAGCACTTCACCACGCTGGCGGCGGGGCTGGTGGCCTGCGTGCCGGGGGATGCGCTGACCGCGCAATCGCTGGTCAAGTCCCCCGGCACCCATGCCGTGGCCTTTACCGGCAGCGTGGCGGCAGGCCAGGCCGTGGCGATGGCCTGTGCCGGACAAATGAAACCCTGCGTGATCGAGGCCGGGGGCAGTGACCCGATGATCATCTCCCGGCATGCGCCGCTGGAGGTCGCCGCTGCGGGCGCGGTCACCGCCGCGTTTCACTTGAGTGGGCAGATCTGCACCTCGGCCGAGCGCTTCTATGTGGTCGACCAGATCCATGACGAGTTTGTCGCCCGCTTCGCCGAGCGCACCCGTGCCCTGCGTATCGGCCATGGCCTGGAACGCTCGGAAATCGGGCCGATGGTCAGCGAGGCCGCGCGCAACAAGGTCATGCGCCTGGTCGACGATGCGCTGGCCAAGGGCGCGACGCTGGTTTGTGGCGGGCGCATTCCGCCGCAGCACACGGTGGGCTGGTTCTATGAGCCGACCATCCTCACGGATGTCACGGCGGACATGGCGATCCTTCAGGAAGAGTGTTTCGGCCCGGTGGCGGCGATTTGCCGTGTCAGCGATTTCGACGAAGCGGTACGGCTGGCCAACGATTCGCCGTTTGGCTTGGGCGCATCGCTGTTCTCTACCGATCTTGCCGAAGCCATGGAGGCTGCCGACCGACTCGAGGCAGGGATGGTCTGGGTCAACAACCCGTTGATCGACAACGATGCACTGCCGTTCGGCGGCTGGAAGATGTCCGGTCTGGGCCGGGAACTGGGGCGTCAGGGCCTGGATGCCTTCCGGCGCTCGAAAATGGTCATCATCGATCACCAGCCCAAAATCCATGACTGGTGGTATCCGTACGCCGATGACGTGTTCTATCGCGACCCGGCTTGAAGCATTGGCGCATACAGGGGATTGGCAATGAGCGACAAGGTTCTGTGGCCGACCCTGGCGGTGATTCTCGCTGCCGGGCAGGGCACGCGCATGCGTTCGCAGGTGCCCAAAGTCTTGCACCCGGTGGGTAATCGTCCGTTGCTCGGCCACGTGCTGGCGGCGGTCGAGGCCGCCGGTGTCGAGCAAGTGGCCGTGGTGGTGGGGGCGGGTGGTCAAGCGGTCGCGCAGTATCTGGAACAGGCGGCGCCGGCCGCGCGGGTGTTTACCCAGCACCGGCAACTCGGTACGGCCCATGCGCTGCTCGCCGCCCGCGAGGCGTTGCAGGCGCACACGCAAGGTTGCGTACTGGTGCTGTTTGGCGACTCGCCATTGATAGGTGCGCAGACGCTTGAGCGCTTGCGCCGGGCGCTGATCGAGGGGGCCGCGGTGGCCGTGGCGGGGTTTCGCAGCGAAACCCCAGGACCCTATGGGCGATTGCTGGTGCAGGATGGCCATTTGCGGGCGATTCGCGAGGCCCGGGATGCCAGCGCGCAGGAGTTGCTGGTGGACTTCTGCAACGGCGGGGTCATGGGTTTGCGTGCCGACAACTGTCTGTGGTTGCTCGAGCGCATTGGCAACCGCAATGCCCAGAACGAGTTTTATCTCACCGATGCGGTGGTCGTGGCCAACGGCGCCGGTCTGCCCGTCACGGCGGTCGAAGTGGAGGAGGACGATGTGCTCGGGGTCAACGACCGCGAGCAATTGCACGCCGCCGAGCGGATTTTCCAGCAGCGCCGACGCCGTGCCGCCATGCTCTCGGGCGTCAGTCTGGTGGCGGCGGACACGGTGTTTTTCAGTGCCGACACCCAGTTGGCGGCTGACGTTTGCATCGAACCGTGCGTGGTGTTCGGCCCCGGTGTGAGCGTGGCCGGTGGCGTGCGGGTCGAGGCGTTCAGCCGACTGGAAAATACCCGGCTTGAGCCGGCATCAACCCACAGCGTAGCGGATTGAAGTCATGCCTTGACCCAACGCTGGCGGCTCCAGCTGCTCAAGGAGTCCACCGCCAGGACCAGGAGCAGCATGGCCAGGATGACCGTGCTGGCCTGGGCTTCCTGGAACAGGCTGAGGCTGACGTAGAGCATCTGGCCCAGGCCACCGGCGCCGACGAACCCCAGCACGCTGGCCATGCGGATGTTGTTTTCCCAGCGATACAGGATGTAGGCCAGCAACTGCGGCAGCAGGTTGGGCAGGGTGCCATAGCAGAAGGCCCACACGGCATTGGCACCTTGCAGGCGAATGGCTTCGGAGGGTTGTGGCGGCGTGTTTTCCAGCGCTTCGGCGAACAGCCGGCCAAGTACGCCGGTGGTGTGCAGGGCCAGGGCCAGGGTGCCGGCGTTCGGGCCGAGCCCGGCGGCCAGGACCATCAGCGCGGCCCACACCAGCTCGGGGATGGCGCGCAGGGCGTTGAGCAGCAGGCGCGACACACTCTTGAACGGCCAGCCGAAGCGACCGGCCGCCGGCAGCGCCAGGATCAGGCCCAACACCGCGGCGAGCAGGGTGCCGAGGGCGGACATGGCGAGGGTTTCCAGGGCGCCATGGCCGATGGCTTGCAAATGCGCCGTGCTCAAGTCCGGGCTGAGAAAGCGCCGGGCATAGAGGCCCATCTGCCTGAGGTTGTCGCCGGC
Source organism: Pseudomonas sp. NPDC089569 (assembly GCF_050280625.1). Lineage (NCBI taxonomy): Bacteria > Pseudomonadati > Pseudomonadota > Gammaproteobacteria > Pseudomonadales > Pseudomonadaceae > Pseudomonas > Pseudomonas sp. NPDC089569. The sequence goes on along the minus strand of NZ_JBNNVQ010000001.1, from coordinate 4,907 downwards.
GCCCAGCGCACCGAGGTCGATGCCCAGGTAGCTGAACGAAGCGATCACCGCAGCGCCGATGCACAGCAGCAGGGCCAGGTTGATCAGGCGATTCATGTCAGCCTCCAGCGCAGCAGGCGGCTGAGTTGGTCGGCGAGCAGCACCAGGACCAGAAAGGTCAGCAACAGACTGGCCACTTCACCGCCGGCGAACATGCGCAACGACAGGTCCATTTGCTGGCCCAGGCCACCGGCGCCGACAAAACCCATCACCACCGAGGCGCGGATGGCGCATTCCCAGCGGTACACGGTGTACGACAGCAGTTCCGCCGCGACATTGGGCAGAACTCCATAAGCGAACGCCGCGAGCCTGCCGCTACCGGCTTGTAGCAGTGAATGGACCGGACGCTGGTCGACCGATTCGAAAATTTCCGCGTAGACCTTGCCGAGCATGCCGCTGTAAGTGATGGCGATCGCCAGCACCCCGGCGGTCGGGCCCAGGCCGACGGCGCGCACGAACAGCAAGGCCCAGACGATTTCCGGCACGCTGCGCAGGAAAATCAGCAAGCCACGCACCGGCCAGCGCAGCAGTCGGCCCCATGTGCCGGGGCGCCCCGCACGAGAGGCGGCCGACAGTGATAGCGCGCGGCTGGCCAGCAGGCTGGCGGGCACGGCCAGCAGCAAGGCCAGGGCCATGCCGGCCGTGGCGATGGCCAGGGTTTGCAAGGTGGCTTGCCACAGCAGCTGGAGAAATTCGTCGCCATGGGCGGGAGGCCAGAAGGTCGCGACGAAACGGCCCATTTCGCTATGACTGCTGGACGCCACCAGCACACCCAGATCCAGCTCGCTCAGGTGGATACCCGGCCACAACAGGGCAATGGCCAGCAGGCCGAGCAGCAGGCGCGGCCATGCTGCCGGGTCTCGGGAGTCGCGGGTCAGCATCGGGGAATCTGCACACTCAGGGGCGCGGGTGGCGCCGGGGGGGATTGCAATTGTTCATTGGCGTAAAGCGTGTCGAGCCGTTCGTGATCCACGTCTGCGGCCGGCAAGTCGAACAGAATCCGCCCGTCACGCAGGCCGATGATGCGTGGAAAATGCGTGAGCGCCAGTTCCACCGCATGCAGGCTGGCCACGAGCGTGACGTTGTGCTCCCGGGCGTGGCGGCACAGCACCGACAGCGTGTGCCCGGCCAGCACCGGGTCCATCGCCGACACCGGCTCGTCGGCCAACAACACCTGTGGCGCCTGATACAGCACACGGGCAATGCCGACGCGCTGCAACTGGCCACCGGACAGTTGCTGGCACTGGGCGAACAGCTTGTCGCTCAGGTCCAGTCGGGCCAATGCCGCGCGCGCCCCCGGAACATCCACCGGATGCAAAAGATTGAGCAGGCTTCTGCCCAACCCCCACTGGCCGAGCTTGCCGGCCAGCACGGCGGTGATGACCCGTTGGCGCGGCGGCAGGGGCGGCGATTGATGCACCAGGCCAATGCGTGCGCGCAGGCGCTGACGCTGGTGCGCCGACAATCGCCAGGGTTGATGACCCAGCACCTGCAATTCGCCACGGTCCGGGCGAAGGGCAGTGGCGAGCACATTGAGCAGGCTCGACTTGCCCGCGCCGGACGGGCCGATGATGGCGACCTGTTCACCGGCGCCGATGCGCAGGTCGACATCACACAAGGCGTGGACGCCGTTGCTGTGAGTCAGGCTGGCGCCGGTCAGATGCAGTGTCATTTGAGCAGGTCGGCGGCGCGTGCGGCCTCTTCGATGCCCTTGTAGTTCTCGGGGCTGGTTTCAATGAAACGGCTGGCGGCCTGCAGGTCGAGAATTTCCTTGTCCTGCGGCTTGGCCGGATCGAGGGCCAGGAAGGCAGCCTTGATCTTTGCCGCGAGCGCGGGGTCGAGAGTACCGCGCACGGTCCAGTTGTAATCGAAGTAGGCCGGGGTGGTGGCAAAGACCTTGACCTTGCTGGTGTCGACCTTGCCGGCGGCGACCAGTTTTTCCCACACACTGGCATTGAGTACCCCGGCGTCGACCTTGCCGGCCTGGACCCAGGCGGCGGTGGCGTCGTGGGCACCGGAGTAGCCGACGCGGCTGAAGTAGGTTTCCGGCTTGATGCCGTCCTTGAGCATGAAATAGCGCGGCATCAGGCTGCCGGACGTCGAAGACACCGAGCCGAAGGCGAAGGTCTTGCCCTTGAGGTCGGCGAGGGATTTCACGGCAGGGTCGGCGGTGATGAATTTGCTGGTGAATTGCGCGTCCTGTTCACGCTGTACCAGTGGAATGGCGTTGCCGGTCTTGAGGCGCGCCTGCACGAAGGTGAAACCGCCGAGCCAGGCCAGGTCGATCCGGTCGGTGGCCAGCGCCTCGACCACGGCCGGGTAATCGCTCACCGGTACGAACTCGACCTTCATGCCCAGTTGCTGCTCAAGGTAAGCCCCCAGTGGCTTGAACTTGCGCAGCAGCTCGGTCGGGGCTTCATCGGGAATGGCGCTGACCTTCAGGGTGTCGGCAGCCTGGGTGAGCAGGGAACAGACCGACAGGGTCAAACCGATGGCCATTGCCAGGGTACGTTTGAGCATGGACGTTCTCCATTTCATTTGCGCAAGAGGTTCTTTGGGCCGGGGGGCGAGCCGATTGCTGCCCGGTGCACTGTGAGAGGGTAGTCGAAGTGCGGTGATCCGACTGATCGTTCCCACGCTCTGCGTGGGAACGATCTGAGCGAAAGCGGCCTCACGTCATGCGGCGTCCCTGAAAACGCCTTTGCCCCGTAGGAGCGAGGCTTGCCCGCGAAGGCGGCATTACGTCATGCGGCGTCCTTGAAAACGCCTTCGCCGGCAAGCCTGGCTCCTACAGCGAAGAAGGCCACGCGTCATGCGCCGTCCACGAAAACGCCTTCACCGGCATCGTCCGTGAAATCCCGGTGGTGTTGCATCTGCGCGAATCTGACAACCACTCATCGTTCAACTACGCTGCGATACATTCCGGGTCTTCGACTTCAACGCCCTGAACCCAAGGCATAAGGAGTGAATCGATGCGAAGCAGGGTGCTTGCAATGGTTGCAGCCAGCCTTTTGCTGCTTGGGTCCGTTCTGGCTCGGGCAGTCGAGGTGACCAGCGTCGCCGAGACACCCGCCGAGCTGAAAGTCGCCAACCGCAGCATCATGGTGTTTCGCGCCACATTGCTGGGGGAAGCACCGGAATCGCGGATGAAACGGGCGAAAACCGTGATCAGTGAAGCACTCGATGAAGAGCAGGAACTGACCGTCACCGTCGATCCGATCCAGAGCAGTTACATGGTGCTGTTGGGCGCCAAGCGTGCGTTCATTGTTTCCCCCGGTGATCTGGATGCCGCCGAATACGCCTCGGTGCGGGACATGGCCGAAGATTGCGCACGGAAATTGCGCCAGGTGGTGGCTGAAACCGGCGAAGCGCGCTCGATGCATTTCATGCTCAGGGCCCTGGCCGCCGTCGCCTTGGCGACCGTCATTTACTTCGCGTTGCTGCGAGGCCTGGCGCATTTGCGTCTCAAGCTGCACCGCCGGTTGCCCGAGCTGATGCAGCGGCACACACAGGCACTGAAAGTCGGGCGCACCCAGGTGTTCGATGCCAACTATCTTTACTCGCTGGTCAGCCGTGTGTTCTGGCTGCTGCGCTGGATCGTGATATTGCTGCTCACCTACGAATGGCTGGGCTTTGTCCTTTCGCGTTTTCCCTATACCCGGCCCTGGGGAGAAAGCCTCAACAGTTACTTGCTCAACATCGCGCGCGAAGTGCTTGACGGCATTATCGGCGCCATACCCGGACTTGGCGTCGCGCTGGCCATCTTTTTCATCGCCCGTGGCGCCACAGCCTTCAGCCGTCGTCTGCTCAAGCGGCTGGCGACCCCCGGTACGTTCAGCTGGCTGAACTACGAAACCCTGCAACCGACCACGCGGTTGACGTCGCTGGCGATCTGGCTGTTCGCCCTGGCCATGGCTTACCCCTATCTACCCGGTGCGGACACCGATGCGTTCAAGGGGCTGTCGGTACTGATCGGCCTGATGATTTCGCTGGGGGCCACGAGCGTGGTCGGGCAGGCCGCCGCCGGGTTGATCCTGACCTACACCCGGACCTTGCGGCCGGGAGAATTCGTGCGCATTGGTGAATACGAGGGCACGGTCACTGAACTCGGCATGTTCACCACGCGTATCCGCACCGGCCTGGGGGAGGTCCTGACGCTGCCGAACTCGCTGATCACCGGCACGGTCACCAAGAACTACTCACGCACGGTGCAAGGCCCCGGCTACGTGGTCGACACGGTCGTCACCATCGGCTACGACACTCCGTGGCGACAGGTCGAAGCCATGCTGCTGGAGGCGGCCAGGCGAACGTCGGGCATTCTGGCCGAACCTTCGCCGCTGGTGTTCCAGACAGCGCTCTCGGACTTTTACCCGGAGTACCGCCTGGTGGCCCAGGCCATCCCCAGCCAGCCGCGGCCACGGGCCGTATTGCTCAGCGAACTGCATGGCAACATTCAGGATGTGTTCAATGAGTACGGCGTGCAGATCATGTCACCCCATTACTTCGGCGATCCGCGCCAGGAAAAATGGGTACCCAGGGACAAATGGTTCGCCGCGCCCGCTGAAGAACCCAGGGAGCCATGAGCCGCAAAGTCAGGCCAGGGCCATAACGGCACGCCTTGTTGTTGCCTTGCCCGATAAAAAATCCGATGCCCCTTCAGGCATCGGATTTTGTTTTCTACCGTTCGTGCGCGCGGTTATCAGTTCCCGGACTGCTTGTTGAACACCGCTTCGGCCGCCGCGATTTCCGCCTGGCGCTTGAGGATCACATCGCCCACCGGCGGCCCCTGGAAGCGCCGGGCTTCGAAGCCGAACCAGACGATGGCCGTCAACACCAGGAAACCAATGGTGATGTACAGCGCCCAGTCG